>RFHM01000169.1 GCA_003696865.1 Acidobacteriota bacterium
AATCGGGGACGGGTACGACCACGTCGGCGTCGGCGGGATGCTCCCGAGCTAGCCACCGGCCCAACTGGTAGCGCGATTGACTCACCGGTCGACCGAAAATGATGCTGTCGGGGCGCGAGAAATAGACGTGCTCGAAAATGCACTGGGTCGGCCGCATCGATGACCAGGGGAACAGCGATCGCAGCCCGGTCCGATCCACCACGATGAGCTCTCCCGGTTCCACATCGCGGAGGAATCGGGCGCCGATGAGATCGAAAGCGCACGTCTCGGAGGCGAAGACCCATGCCTCATCCAATCGGCCGAGCGACAGCGGTCGGAAACCTCGCGGATCGCGCACGGCGATGAGCCGATCGGGGGCGGCGAGCAACATCGAGTAGGCTCCATCGAGTTCGCTGAGCGCTTCGACGAGAGCATCGATCAGATTCTCGGCCCGCGAGCGAGCGACCAGGTGGAGGGCTACCTCGGTATCGCTGGTCGACTGGAAGATGGCCCCCGCCCTCTCCAAGCGCTGGCGCAGGCCGATCGCCCGGGGCATATTCCCATTGTGACAAAGGGCGAGCTGCCCGCCGTGGTACGACACGAGGAACGGCTGAGCCTCCCTCAGGCTCACGTCACCGGCCGTGGAATAGCGTACGTGGCCGATGGCCAGCCGGCCCTTCAGTTGGTCGAGCGATTGGTCGTCGAACACCTCGCTGACGTACCCCATGCCCCGTCGCGCCATCAACTGGCGGCCATCGGAGGTGACGATGCCCGCCGATTCCTGACCACGATGCTGGAGCGCGTAGAGCCCGAAGTAGGTCAGGCGCGCGGCATCTTCATGATCGAAGATCCCGAATACGCCACACTCTTCGCGGAATGTATCGAGCATAATGGCGGCTCGTTGAGCGTCGAACTTCAGATTGGGGTGGCTGAGATCACTCTCCTGTTCCCTCGGCGTCACACAATCTCAACGTAAGTTTGTATATCGGCAGACGGCAGAAGTCAACCGAAATTTCTCCATCTGGAAATGGACCCCCCGGGCTCTCATTCCAGGAAACGGGAGGGGGCAAATGGTTCCAACGAAATGGAGGGTTGACCGGAGACGATGAGCTCGCCGATGAGCTTGGCGGTGATAGGAGCGAGCAAGATCCCATTCCGGAAATGACCCGTCGCCACGATCATCTCGATTCCGGGAATGCGACCCAAGATGGGGCGATCATCGGGCGTTCCTGGCCGCAAGCCGGCCCACATCTCGGTGATGGTCGCCTCGGCCAGCGATGGGACCAAAGCCAGGGCCGCTCGCAACAAGTGATTGATGCCTTGAGCCGTGATGCGCTTGTCGTAACCGACGTTCTCCATCGTGGCTCCCACCAGCGTGCGGCCATCCGGCCAGGGCACGAGATAACAATGCCCCGAGTAAACCAGATGGCGAACCGATGGAGTGGATTGCTTCAGGCAAAGCATCTGACCGCGAATGGGCCGAACCGGGATGTGCTTCTGGAGTTGAGGAGCTACCAATCCCGCCCACGAGCCGGCGGCATTGACGATGGTCCCTCCAGCAATCACTCCCGTGGGCGTGCGTACGCCGGTCACCCGATCACCATCCATCATCAGATCGATGACCGGCGTATGGGTGATGAATGTCACCCCTCGTTGGGCGGCGGCGACGACCAATGCGCTCACCAACCGCCGATTATCCACGTGATGATCTTCGGGGAGATAGACGCCAACCTGCACCGTCTCGGCCAACGCCGGTTCAAAATGTCGCACCTCATCGGCGGTCAACTCCTCGGCGGGCAAGCCAGCCGCCCGCTGTCGCTCGAGCAATCCGGCCAATGCTTCCGCCTCCACGTAATCGGTGGCCACAAACAATGTCCCCGGTTTACGATAGGCGATCTCGATGCCCGTTTGTTCCACGATCTCGGCGACGAACTGGGGATAGAGGCGGTGACTGGCCAGGCAGAGTTCGGAAAACGGCCCCTTGAGACCATGCGTCGCCTCAGCCTGAGGAGCGAGCATCCCGGCCGCCGCGCTGGAGGCTTCGCTGCCGGGATTCCCACGGTCAACGATGGTGACCGTCAATCCCTGTTTGGCCAACTGATACGCGATAGCGCAGCCGATGATCCCCGCTCCGATGATCACGACGTCGCTCGATGATTTCGTCTCCATATCACCTCTTCGCCGTCCGATGACAAACTAGCACGGAAACGGTCTCTCGTAAAGCGCCAGAGGTCGTCCATCTCGCCCGAGATCCCCCCTGAGCGCCCGTGATGACGAGCGGGTCGGTTTCCTGGGGCGAGGGTCTCCGAGCGCTGGTATCGGGCCCTTTCCGGGCGCTCTCTCCGGCACGGGAAAATTTGACGGGCATTCCACCCATCTGTTATCATAATTCCCCTTGGTGGGCACTTAGCTCAGGTGGTAGAGCGCCATCTTCACACGGTGGAAGTCGCAGGTTCAAGTCCTGCAGTGCCCACCATGTTTCTGGTGTTCCCTTTCTCCCCTCCCCGTTGACATCCCTATGACGAGATGATAATTTTGGGCTGCCGCATGAATCGATCGCATCGATCGGCCGAAATTGTGGAACAACGACCCAACGATCATCAGCAGACAGGTGCTCGTCGGGATCATGAATCGTCGCCTGATGCGCCGGGATGGATGGAACGAGCCTGAGCCAGAGTGACCCATGAAGACCTACGCCAGTATCTTCATCCTCGCCGCTATCCTCTCGTTCTTATTCACCCCTCTCGTTCGTCGATTCGCTCTCCGTCGTGGACTCCTCGACCATCCTGATCGTGAGCGCCGTACTCATCGTCAACCGGTCCCCCGGCTGGGGGGAGTGGCCATCTACAGTTCCTTCGCCATCGCGCTGGTCTCGCTGCTTCTCGTGCATAATGCGCTGACGTTCACCTTCCAGACGCACGTGGGCGATGTGCTCAAGCTACTGTTGCCGGGGACGTTGATCTTTCTCCTCGGTCTCTACGATGACCTGCGGGGTGCCAATGCCCGAATCAAATTCAGTTTTCAAATTGCCGCCTCTCTGCTGCTGTATGCCTTTGGCTTCCGCATCACCCAGATCTGGAATCCGTTCGGTGGGATCATCGACCTGGGATTATGGGGAATGCCCCTGACGGTGCTCTGGCTGGTAGGCATCTGTAATGCCTTCAATCTGATCGACGGATTAGACGGGCTCTCGGCGGGCGTCGCCTTATTTGCTCTGCTGACCGTCTCCATTGCCGCTCTGGTTTACGGACATCCCATGGTCGTCCTCCTGGCCATGGCCCTGGCTGGCGGGACGTTGGGGTTTCTCCGCTACAATCTCGCGCCGGCGCAGATCTTCATGGGGGATTCTGGGAGCCTGTTTCTGGGATTCATGCTGGCGGCTCTTTCCATTCAGGGATCACAAAAGAGTGCCACGGCGGTCGCCGTGGCCATTCCCATCGTTTCATTCGGTCTTCCCATCGTAGACACCTTCTGGGCCATCGTCCGGCGATTGCTCGGCCAACGCCCCATTTTCACCGGCGATCACGAACACATTCACCACATGATGCTCAAGCGGGGCCTGACCACCAGGCAGGTCGTCATCCTGCTCTATGGAATCTGTGCTCTGTTCGCCTTGTTCAGCCTTCTCTTCCTGAACCCTCAAGGCAAGATTATGGGATTGGCGCTCTTCGCCGTCGGCGTGTGCATTTTTATGGGCATCCAATATCTTGGCTACCACGAAGTCTACGAGTTGACTTACGCTCTGGGGAAAGTCATCCGGCAGCGACGGACGTTCGCCCGAAACGTTCAACTTCGACGCACGGTGAGCGATCTCACTGAGGTCAACAGTTGGCCGGAGGTCATCGGGGCCTTGACGGGATTTCTGGAGGCTAACGATTTCGATCACGTCTCTCTGAAGTTGTTGCATGGAGCGATGTTCCCCCCAACCGGGCATTCAGTGACGCCGACGGCCGAGTGGCAGTGCACGGCCACCGATCAAGGCGTCGTTTGGTCCTGGTGCCTGAAAGGGCGAGGGGTTCCCTTCGATCCAGCCCGAGTCTGGCAACTTCATCTGCCGCTCGCCGATCATCGCGGTCACGTACTCGGCGAAATCATCTTTCACCGAGGTATCGACCGGGGGCCATTGCCGGTGGATATCGATCACCTGTGTACATTGCTTCGACCGGCGTTGACCCAGGCGATCACGCGCCTCTCGCTCCAACGTCTCGCCCACCACGAGTCTCATCGATCCACGCGAGCGAAAGCGTCCAGCCTGAGTTCATGAAGGCTCCCCTGGTCGGCTCCTCACGATGCTCAGAAGGTGCGGCCTACGCTGAAGCGAAACACGGTTCGATCTTCGCGGAAGATCTGGAACGGCCCCGGACGGACTCGGGCATTGGGATTGTAGGCATAGATGAGGCGGAAGGGCGCGTTCACCACCGGCATGGTGATGCGAAACTCGATCCCCACCGATGCCCGGTAGTTATCGATGCTGGAGAGTCCCGACTCTGCCTGAGAGAGGAAGATCTGATCTTTCGTCTGTCCTAATCCGCGGATGAAGACGGTGGAGAATCCTTTGGGAAGGAGGCCCTGGCTCACGCCTTGAGCGAGCCGAGCGAACTCGATCTCCTCCTGGGTGGCGAACCGCCCATCCGGATTGATGACGATGCCCCCGGTGGGATCGATGACGATGGACGTCAACTGATCGGGCGTCAATCCCAGAAACGGTTGAATGATCTGAGGAAGCGGGTTGGAGATGATGAACTGGTCATCATACTTCCGAAGATTGAACGCCGATCCGATATCGGCGAAAGCGGCCACCGAAAGCGGGCCGGCCAACGGAATGCGATACTCGGCATTGAACAGCAGTTCGGTATCCCCACCGATGGGAATGAGACTCCGGTTGATGAGTCGATCGCGGAACGTGAACTGCCGAATGATGCTTTCGCGGACGAAGGGTGTGGTCAAAGGAGGATCGGCTTCCCGGACCACGGGCAAAATATCTTGAGAGCGCAAGAGAGGATCGGGCGTTCGACCAGAGACGGCGACGACATTGGTCGTCGTCAATCGACGCTCCACCAAGACGACCGGGGAGATGGATCGCACATTGAACCCACGAATGGTGTCCTCGCCACCGAGGAAGAAGCGACTGAAGATAGGCGTTCCGCCGACGAACGAGAGAGAATTGGATTCGAAACGCCGACCGAACGGGAACAGATGAGCCCAGAGAACGCGAAATCCAAACACCGTCGGCTTCCCGCGGACCTTCCACGGCACGCGCATGAACCGCTTGTATTCCACCGACGGCTGCAGCAGATTCACGTCCCCACCGAGGAATCGCCCACTGATTCCCAATTGAATGGAGAGACTCTGGCCTCGGGTGGGATCGAGGAAGCTATCCAACGTGTTATAAAACAACGAAGGGACGACCGTGCTCGTGCGAATATTCGGTTGCCGGAAGGTGACCGGAATGTCATTGTCGGGATTATTGTCCCGGTTGACCGGCGGATCTTCGACGCTGGTGGAGCTATACGAATAAGAGAGTCCCACACGGGTGAACCGGCTGATGCGTGGCCATCGTTTGGTCAACGTCGACAATCCCGTCGACGTGAACACGCTGAAGCCCACGCTCTTTTGCTTGAACAACGAATCCCCGGAGAGGAAGAATCCGGCCAGTCCACCGAATCCCACCGCTCCCAATCCTCCACCGAAGAAGTCCAGGCTGCGGGCGAAGAATTGAAATCCGAGAGAGACATTATGGTCGAGCACATAAGGCTCGGTGAAGGTGAACATGAAGAAGCGCTGACGATTGCCGGCAGCGACGCTGAAGGAGAGCGATTCGCCATATCCGAACAGGTTGTTGGTGGAATAATCCAGGCCGAAGAAGCTCCCCCCGATCCCGCTGGCGCCCCCGGTGAAGTTGATCTGATTGCGACTCTTCTCCTTGACATGGAGGTCGATGTCCAACAGGCCCGTCCGATCATCGGGCTTCAGTTCGGCATCTTCTTCCTTGATCTCTTCGAAGAAACCCAGTTGGTTGAGCTTGAGGATACTGGCCTTCCACAGTTGTTGATTGAAGATTTCGCCTTCGGCGACGAGCATCTCCCGGCGCAACACCTTATCGCGGGTATAGGTGTTGCCGACGAATTCCAGCCGGTGAAGCGTGTATTGCCGGCCTTCCTCGATGGAGATGGTGAAATCGGCGATTCCTTTGGTGGGATCTTGGGGATCGTCACGAAGTTCCTGGGAAACGTTGGGAATCATCTGAATATATCCCAACTGGCCGTAGAGCTGGGGCAAGATTTCGTGAACCCCCTTCTGGATGACCGTGGAGCGGACGATCTCTCCCGATTTGAGACCGATGACCTGCAGAATCTGCTCATCGCTGAACACGGTGTTGCCTTCGACGGTGATCTTGCCGAAGCGAAATTGTCGGCCCTCATCAATGGGAATGATGATATGGAGTCCCTGCTTGGGTGGCGAGATGAGAGGAATGCGGAAGGGGAAGATGAGAAATCCGTGCTTCCGCTTCATCGTCTCCACTCGCGGCTCGCCGATCTGCGATTCCAAATATCCGTGGTCCATGAGGACGAAGAACCGGACGCGTTCCAGGTCATCGCGCAAAGCGTCGGGATGGTAGATGTCCCGCGAGGTGAACCGGGTGATGAACCCGGCCTCTTTGACATTCTTCATCGCCTTGCGCAGTTGGCCATCGGTGAAGATTTTATTCCCCTCAAAATCGATCTTCAGCACCCGCACGCGCGGTCCCTCGTTGATGTGGAAGGTCACCCCCACGGCGGCGGCCGATAACTCCTCGACCTCGATGTCGATCTGGGCGTCGGGGTGTCCCTTGGCGGCGAGAAAACTCTTGAGCACGCGTTTGGCCACCTGACCCTTGGCCGGATTCCACATCTCCTCTTTGGAGACGCCGACGTGGCGCTCGCGGAATTCCTGTAACACATCGCTTTCGGTGGCCGATTTCAAGCCCTTGAACTGGAGGTCGCGGATGATGGGGTTCTCTTTGACGCGGAAGATGACCACCTTACCGCCGAACTCGCCATCCCGCACGAGGACCTGAATATCGCTGAACAGATTCTGCGCCCAGAGGCTCTTCAGATCGCGCTCCAGTTGGGCCGGATTGTAGATATCGCCGGCGCGCGTCTGGATGTAATAGAGGATGGTCTCGCGAGGGAACCGCCGGTTCCCCTGGATCTGAACATCTTCGACCAGGACCTGACCTTGATCCCGGGCCAAGGTGATGGAAGGACTGAACCACAGAAGAAGCACAACCGGCCAGAAGGGCCACAGTCTTGTCCTCGCCATCGCGCGCATACCTCTTACCGGATTCCATTCGGGGGTGTGCGATTCATTTGACCGTCAGCAACGCATCGTCGAGTTTCTCCACTTCCACTTGCCGGTAGTGCAAGGCATCGTCTCTCACAAACACTTCGATGATGGATCCTTCGCCGAACGCTCCCTGGATGATCGCTTCCGAAAGAGGATCTTCGACGTAACGCTGCAAGGCTCGGCGCAAGGGCCTCGCGCCGTAGCGGCGATCGGCGCACGTCTTGGTGACGATCCACCGTTTCGCCTCCTCGGTCAATCGCACCTCGATCTTCATCTGCTTCATGGTTCGATTCAACTGATCGACCAGGAGCCCCACGATCTGGAGGAGATCGTCGTCCGAGAGCGGTTCGAAAATGATGATCTCGTCCAACCGATTGAGGAATTCTGGGTTGAAGGTCTGCCGGACGGCGCTGAGGACTTCCTCTTCCAACTTCGCCTGAGTTTCCCGCGAACTGGCCTGAAACCCCAGATGCGTGCGTTTCTGAATATAGCGGGCGCCGATGTTGGACGTCATGATGATGATGCAGTTCTTGAAATCCACCGTATTGCCCAAACTATCGGTCAAATGTCCGTCTTCGAGCACCTGAAGGAGGATGTTGAACACGTCGGGATGAGCCTTCTCGATCTCGTCCAGGAGAACGACCGAGTAAGGCTGGCGTTTGATGCGCTCGGTCAACTGACCACCCTCTTCATGCCCGACGTATCCTGGAGGCGAGCCATGATCCGGTTCGATATGTCGGAGTTCATGGAGAAACACTCGGTGTCCAAGCTCATCGGCTCGCCTCCAGGATACGTCGGGCATGAAG
>RFHM01000023.1 GCA_003696865.1 Acidobacteriota bacterium
GCCAGTTGGTCCAGATTGCCGGAGCCGTCCCTGCCGTCCGCATGGCGGCCGAGGCGGGAGAGTCGACCGGGCTCTCCGATGACGAAATTCGCGACGTCGAAGACATCGGAAATCGCTTCCTGAAACTCTTCACTCATCCGAACTAGACTGGTTCTTTTCCGGGAGGAGTGGCGGAGGCGAGCGCCGGTTCGCCTCTGTCACTCTCTTTCTGTGAGGAGGTCGGCCGATGGCATCGGTCAACGTCTCAACCATCAACGGATTGTGGTTCAAACTGGTTTTCTTCGATTACATATACATGCTCGGCGAGTTCCTCTCTGGACTCAGCGAACTCCATGTGAAGATTCAACTCGTCGATCGCTATTGTAATAAGATTCTCCATAACCTGCAGTTGCTCCAAAAGAAAGGAGCCAGCGACGAGGAGATCAAGCAGTTCATTCGCCAGGAGAATGAAGAACTCCTGGCCGGATTGAGGCGACACGATATTTTTTATGATAAGTATCGCCTGAAGATGCTGCGCCTCTTCCATCAGGGAACACAAGGGGAACTCCTCGTCGAGGATACCTATAACGGATCACAGTTTGTCGTGCCCGTCAAGCGCGTGATGGAGGAACTGCTGAGCCACATGTATGACAGCACGCCTATCCAGGAGATGGGCCTGTTTCGCGCCGAAGAGGCCGTCGTTCGATTGACGAGTTCCGTTGATGAGTCACCCGGTGAGACGGCGCGTCAGGTCATGCTCCAACTCCGGGAAGCCGCCCGGCATGTCCACGTTTACGTGAAGAAGGAGAAGGTGGGCGAGATTCAATATCTGGCTTCGGGACAGTTGGTCAAGGATCCCGAACTGATCGCCCGGGTGGAAGCGCAAGAGTCGGACAAGGATCGGTTCTTGCGCGATCCTCTGATCCGCACATTATTGTCAGAAGGGAGGTGAGACTCTTATGAGCGAGGTCAAAGCAACACCCTCATCCAAAGCGGAGACGTCTTCTGCGGCTCAGCACGAAGTCTGCGGCTGGACGGGAACCTCAGCGACGATGGCCTATGCGGAGATCTCGTCCACGGCTCGGGACAACTATGAGAGAGCCCGTCAAGAGAGTTCTCCTAATGGGAAAGCGTCCATCACTCCGACGGAAGCCCTCGGTCGGTTCTCCAAGGTGCCGCAACGGACGGTATGGAGACCCATTCTCCTGTTCTTCCTCTTCGTCTATGGGGTGAGTGGAGTCCTGGCCTGGTCATTGGTCGGGGAGGTGCTCCTCTGGCCACAGATCCTCTCGACCCTCGCCTTCCCCGTGGTCTGTGCCACGTTGGCCTTCTGGTGGCGACAACGATGGAAATTCCGGGCGAAAACCTATAAATTCGAGCTGAAAGTGTGGCGGGAAGCCCTGGAAACGATCGGGTATGAGACGGCCAATGCCGTCAATGCCATCCGCGCCAATGTGATCGGCTTTCGTTTGGCTAATCCCAACGTGGCCATGGCGGAGCACCTGGACATCATCGAGGATGGCACGCGGCGCATTGCACGCGTCCTGCAGAGGGGGCAAGATCCCGTCGGATGGTGGATCGCCAAGAAAGAGAAGCGTTCCTCCACCCGTGAAGAGCCTGCTCAGGTGGGCGAGGATGCCCGCAGCCGGATTGCCCTGTAGTGGGGAGATCTTTTCTCGATCTGGGCCCGTCAGGCGAATGGCCGATGATGTCAGCGAAGGCGACGAAGTCAACGGCGGCCGAGCTTTACCGGTTCCTTGCCTCTCTCAAGCGCGAGGAGCGTCTCTATGAAGTCATCTTCTTCGTCACCTCGGTGTGTAACGCCAAGTGCCGGACCTGCTTTTACTGGAAGGAACTGAACCGCTCAGGCGATCTGAGCCTCGATGAAATCAAGACCCTCACCCGTACCATGCCATCGTTTCACCACTTGATCTTGAGCGGTGGAGAGCCCACATTGCGTCGTGACTTGCCGGAGATCGTTCGCCTTTTCTCCGTCAACAATCATATCCGCTTTCTCAACTTTCCCACCAATGGGCTGAAGCCGATCATCGCTCGAGACTTCACCCGCCGGATGTTGGTCGAGAATCCCCAACTGACCATCTCATTGAACTTCTCCGTCGATGGATTAGCCCAGACTCATGATCGCATTCGCGGCGTTCCGGGTAACTTCCATCGCATCGAGCGGGCCATCGAGATGGTGCAACCCCTGCGTCGGGAGTGGGGCAAGCGGTTGTGGGTGGGCATCAATACGACCATCTGTCGGGAGAACTATCGGGAGGTCGTTCCGCTGGCCCATTACTTTTTGGAGCGAGAGCTGCTCGATGGGCACTACTTCCAGATCATTCGCGGCGATCCGCTGGATCCGGGATTGAAGAAGATTCCCGGATCCCATCTCCGTGAGTTATACAGTGACATCGTGCGGATTCAAGAGGCTTATGCGGCGCGCGCCTTCCAGGATGACGATCCCCGGGCGCGATGGCTCAAGCGCATGATCTATGTGGGGACGTTGAATTTCCACCACCGTATTCAGTTCGCCAATTACACCTGTGGCGCGTCCTGGCCAATGCCATGCACCGCCGGCCAGACCTCCATCGTCATCGACTATAACGGCGACGTCCGCGCCTGTGAGCTTCGCGGTTCGTTGGGAAATCTGCGGGACTACGATCTCGATTTCCGGGCGTTCTGGCAATCGGTCGTTCGCGCTCGGGAGGTCGAGCAGATCGAGCGCGATCGTTGTTTCTGCACGCACGTCTGTTTCATTCACGACAGCATGCGCTTCTCGTTGAGAGCTCAACTCCTGGAGGTACCCAAGAGTTACATGATGCGTCACGCCTGGCAGCGGCCGCGCTGGCCGTCGCCGTTGGCTCGACGCCAACGCTCGGCGCGTTCGCGCCACGCTCCGCTGAGTGCACCAGCGCCCCCAACATCTCCATCAGAGTAGGGGACACTCGTCCGGGAGCAGGGCGCGCTTCCTGTGAATGATCTGGCGCGAATATTTCTCCACGTAGTGGACGATGGTCTCTTCCCTGATCTTGATGCTCCCGGCGGGCTTGGTGGCATCCAGGTCCCCGAACTTGAAGTAGAGCGTCCCGGTGGCCTCCACGATCTTCTGTGTCGGCGTGTAGGTCGGCTGGTCCATGCCGCACTCGTAGCTGGACAGACGAACGACGCACGTGATCCAGGGACAGCGGGCGGCGACTTTCGCTCCCCATAGAATCTCGTTGGTGTTACTGCTGTAGGACGAGGCCCACACATCGGAGATGTCAAAGGGGCTTCGAATGCGCCCGGCTCGAATCTCCTGGCCGAAGAGCCAATCCATCAGATCGTCATCAATGGGGAAGTATTGGACCCACAGGATCGGATATCCATGGGTTTGCAAATTCACTTCGATCTCGTGTCCGATGCCCGAATCCATATGGTACGGTCGGGCCAGGACCATGATGCACGGTCGATCCTCTCGTGCGCACCAGGTGAGGATCTGGCGGCTTTGTGCGCGCATTTTTTGGTTGAATCGTTCCAGAGCCTCATATCCGGCTTTCACCGCTTCTCGTGTCTCTTCCTCGTCCAGATCGAGGACGTCTTTCAACGATTGATAAAGTTGTTTGGGGACCAAATAGGGCTGGCCCAGGGAAACGAACGGAGAGACATAGGTAATGCCCTGTTGGGCGAAGACATCTCCTTCTTTGAGGAAACCAGACTTGATGTTCTCCGGCGCGGCCATGACGCGAGGGCAGGCGACCGTGTCGACGACGTGTCCTCTGAGGAACGAGGGCAGGGAATAGATCATCGGGCTGAGCAAGATGTCAATTTTTTTCTTCTGACCGAAAATCAATTCGCCATAATGACCGCTCATGCATTTGACCGGATAACAACAATCGACCGTACCCCGCCCCTTGCCGAATTCCCGGTATTGCTCCTCGGAGGTTTCCGAGCTGAACACGATGTACTGAATGCCCAGCGCCTTGAGGAATCCGATCCAGAATTGGTGGGTGCTCCACATATTCAGCACGCGGGGGATGCCGACGCGAATATGGGAGCGATCCTTAGGCGGCCGATCGACGGAAGGCCTTTTTACGAACCATCTCTCCAATATTGGGATAGGCATGCTTGGTTTTCTCCAACTCCTCTTTGATGACTTTCATCTCGTTGAGATCCTCGACCAGCCCTTTAGGACAAGAGTTATTGACGATGACGCGTTCCCAGCCCTCGGGAAGCGGGACTTTACTCCACGGGCGTCCTTTCCCGCCGGGAATTTCCACGTCGATGAACGTCCGCTGGCAGTTGACCGGGCACCAGTGACAGACGGTCTCCAGGGAGGTCGTCGTCTTATAGGTCAGTCGCTCGATGACGTCAAATCCTCGGAATCGCGTTCGTCCACCCCGTTCCCACCAGTCTATGGCGACGAGAGCGGCGCCGATCGCGCCCGCCTCACCCGAGTGAGGATGGACCACGATCTCCGCATCGGGAACTTTCGATGTGATGAAGTCGACTTGTGATTTGACGACGGCCAGATTCTTGTGCGTCCCTCCTTGGAGGATGAACTTTTTGCCCACTTGAGCCAGATTGCTCAGGCCGCCAGCGTAGATCCACACATTCAAGGGGAGAATGGCGCACAGACCGGCCAGGATTTCTTCAGCCTGCCACCCCTTTCGTTGTTGATTGACGATATCGCTCTGCAGGAACACGCCGCAGCCCATGGTCAACTGCGGCATGGCCCGGGCCTGGAAAGCCTTGTCGGCGATCTCGGTGAGTGGGATGTTGAATCTTTCCGCCACGCCTTGAAGGAAGGCGCCATTTCCCGACGAGCACTGGGAATTCAGCCGGAAATCCGAGACCGTCCCGTTCTTCAGGATCATGATCTTGACGTCAACTCCGCCGACATCGCAGATGCAGTCGGCGTCGGGGAAGAAGTGGAGACCCGCCGTGGCGTGGGCGACGGTCTCGACGACGGCGCAATCGGCGCCCACGATGTCTTTGAGAAGATCTTTCCCATACCCGGTGATGGCCAGAGCCAGGATCTCACCGCCCCCGATGGCCTCTTTGAGTTGCCGGAACAGCGCCTTGGCATCCTCGATGGGATTCCCTTTGCTCAGCGCATAGCAGGAGAAGAGCAACTCTTTCTCCGGAGAGAGACAGACGGCTTTGGCCGTCGTCGATCCGAAATCGCAGCCGACGATGACGCGGCCGAGGGAAGATGATCTCTTGGCCTGGGGCAGGGCGTGTCGCAGGTGGCCGTTATATCTGGCCTTGAACTGCTGGAGTTCATCCAGGGTGACCCAGAGGCCCTTCCGTCCTTCCTTCTTCTTTTGCTCGTATTGTCCTTCTTCCAGCCACCACTTCAGTCTCGCCGTGCCCTGATAGATGGCCACATCTTCGGGGTCGTTGAGACCGACTTCCACGCAGCCGCGCGCGGCATAGTAGAGCGCGTCGCTGGGTACGTGGATGAGATCCTCCGGGGCTTTTCCCGTCGGGAGAGAGACGTTTCGTTCGGCCCACAGTCTGGTCAGATGGTGGCGCCACGCCTCCTGCAACCCGCGGAAAAACATGTTGGGCCCGCCCAATAGCAAGACCTCCGGCATCGGTGTGTTTCCCTTGGTCAGGGTGGCCAGATTTTGATAGACGACGGCTTCGAACAGGGAAGCGATGATCTCCTCGACGGGCACCCCCGCCTTGACCAACGTATTGGCATCGGCTTCGGCGAAGATGCCACATTTACTGCTGATCTTGTGCAGCGTGTAGCCCTCATATCCCATCTGGGAGAGTTGTTCCAGGGGGATGTGGAGTTTGCGGGCCGTCTTCTCGATGAACGTGCCCGTGCCGCCGGAGCAAGCACTCTGCATCAACACCTGCTTGTTCTTGGCTTGACCGTTGCCTTTGAAGAAGATCGTCTTCATGTCTTCGCCCCCGATTTCGCTGACGAAGAAGACGGCCGGATGGAGCTTCTCGACCGCCGCGGCCACGGCGACGACTTCCTGCACGACTTTCCCCCCCACCAGTGGGGCGATCAGTCCCGATCCGGAACCGGTGAAGAAGATGCGATCCCGCCGGGGAGCCAATCCGTATTCTCGTTCGAGCTGAGTGAGAAACTCCAGGACCTTTTCCGCTTGCTTGGTGTTGTGGCGCTCATAGGCCTGGGCGAGGATCTCGCCAGTGGACGAAGACAGAACATACTTGCAGGTCGTACTTCCCACGTCGATGCCGCAGATCAATCGATTGCTTTTCATGACAGTCCTCCTGAAAACACCGTGCGTCGCTCCCTCACGCGGCCGATGTGATTAGATCTTCCCCATTCGTTCGGCGATGTGCAGGACGTAGTTGGTCGCCGTTCCGGCGAAGCCCCGATGGGGAACGCGATAGGTCGCCATTCGCAGTTCCGGATGGCGTTCTTCATAGCGCCGGATGGCCTCAACGGTCAATCCCGTTTTCATGAGCGCCTCGTCGAACTCCTGTTGAGCGCGCCTCTTCGCTTCGGTCAGGATCATCTGGCAACGCGACAGGGCGTGGACCTCGGCATCTCCTTTGATCTCGATGGGGGCATAGAGCAGATCGGGATACTGACCGAGTACGTTGGCCATGGCCCCGATGGACATCGTGTTGGGCATGCATGAGTAAGGCGAGAGTTCGCAAATCATGTGCGCTTTCTTGTGGTGATAAGCGTAGAGCGCTTTGCCGACGAGCATGTCGCCCTCTCCACCGGCCAGCCGATTGTGGAAATAAGGGGCGGCCAGCCGACGAAGTTCATCCTGATCGGGGAGCTCGTAGGGAAGATTCCCGAGCGCCCGCCTCAGTCGGTTGTAGGTCCCACGGTAGACGCGCTGAAGCGTGCGGACCAGTGCGACTTTCCGACCGGCCCGTTTGTCTATCACGCGCTTATCTTCCAGTTTCTGGATGTTGGAGCGAAGCAGGTAATCGAGCCACACGGCGATGGGCGGCGGGATGATCTCGGCTCCTTCCTGCTCGAGCCATCGTTTGATGTTGTAGTTCCCATCGCCCTCGTGGGTTTGGAGCCAGAACTCGCCGGTGATCTTCACCTTCGGTTTGGGTTGAAGGCGGTCGACTTCGATAGCCTCCCACATTTTTTTCACTCTCCGAAGCGCACCGGTGAAATAATCCGACAAGAGGTGCCAGGCCAACACGCGCCATTTCTTGCCCTTGATCGGACGATCTCGGAACACCTCGTAGAGGTACTCCACGCTGTCGCGCAACACGCGCTCGGTTTCGCCCGGATGGACTTCATAGGGGCGCGTCATATATTCCAGGTCGGTCAGGAGATCTCCGCACAGAATGGCCCAGATGATTCCGGCCGTGAAGGGAAGATTGATTTCCAGCCCGCCCCCGTTGGCCGGCCCTTGATCCAGCTGATTCTGGTCCAGGAGAAAGAGTCGGAAGTCTCGCAACCCCAATCCATCCAGCGCCATCGTGTACGACTCGTGATATTGACCGAACCGGCAGGGACCGCATGCCCCGGCGGTCAGGAAGGCGTACCGGTCCACCACATAGTCTCTGCCATGATCCTGGACCTTGGATTTGAGGAAGCTGATCAAATTACCGGTGGTGAAGATCGTGGGACAGCACGCGCCCACGTCGATGAGCTCTTTGCCCACATCCAGATCAGTTCGAGAGACGTTGGGCAAAGGCTCGGCCTTGTAGTTGAGATTATGCAAGGCACCTTGGACGAGCCGTTCGTGTTTCCAGGTCAATCCACCAAACAGAATGGTGACCTTTTCCCGTTCCTCCTTTCGGAAAGGTCGTGGCCGATAAGCTGTGTAGTGCATGACGGTCTCCATGATGATCCCCCTTTCTCGAATCGTTTCACTCGCGCTGGCCACTAGACTGACACGTCAGTCTAGTGGCAGAGAAAAATTTTTTAGCTTCCCGATGCGTCCCTGCTGCTCGAATCACCGCCGAGCAGGGGCGCTCCGGGATTCCGCTCTCGTCATCGGGAGCAGGAATGATGAAAGGCACGCTCATAGTTGGTCTCTCTCGGCTGATACGGCGCACGCTAGACTGACATGTCAGTCTAGCCGAATGGTAAAAATTTTTACTCAGATCAAATATCCTGTGGTTGCGTCGAGACGCCGCGCAGACCGAACCGCAAGATCTCTTCGACCAGAACGTCCAGGGGAGGGACGGTGCGTCGCCTCCCCGTCACCCAATCGGCCACCTCCTTGATCGTTCCCAGGATACAGGAGGCGACGATGCGCGTTTGGCAGGGGCGAACCAGACCGAGGCGAATGCCGTGTTCCAGCGACCGTTCGATCATGTCCAGCACGCGATCGTAAAACGTTCGCACCGTCTCGGCCGAGCGTTGATCTAATCCGGCAGCGTGATGGAACATGATCTGGATGAGCTCTGGATCCTGGATGACGAGTTCCAACACGCGGCGGACATTGGCCTTGAGCTGGTCGAGCGGATTCGGGCTGTCCGGGCCGATATCGATGGGCTTGATGCGCTGGCGTAACTCCTGGAGGAGATCCTCCATCAGGCTGTCGAAAATATCCCGCTTGCTGGTGAAGTAGAGGTAGAACGTCCCTCGAGCGATGCCCGCGCGGTCAACGATGTCGCTGACGCTGGCATTGTGGAATCCCTTTTTGGAGAAGACCTGCTTGGCGCAATAGAGGATATGCTTGCGCCGAGCGGCTCTCACTTCGCTCTGTCCGACCACGCTTGGCTCCGTCCAAGGATTTTCAATGACGGCAATTGATACCATAGCCCTCACCTGGTGTCAAGCGGGACGCTCACCCCATATGAGCTTGCGATGCGCCTCGATGACCTGATGGACTCCTCTCTCCCAAGGTTCAACATGGCTTCGAAGAGCCCGCTAAGCTTGTGCCACAGCGACATCCAGATTCCTGAGTCCGCTGAGTCCGTGTAACGCCTGTTTGATGATCCAGCGCAAGACGCGCTGATTGTTATAGTAGTGTCCCAGCACGTACTGGCAGGTCGACAGACAATGCGAATTGCACTTTTTCTTCATCTCATCGAGTTGCTGAAAGTCGAATTTGGGATTCTCGATCGTCCCCCAGTCATACTGAGCCGAGTACATGGGGAAGCAGGGAGCGAGAGTCCCATCGGTCCGAATGACCAGCGAGTTATGGCCGGCGCGGCACTGCCATGGACGCACCTTTCCGCGCATGAAATCCTTCATGTCGGCCAGATGCTGTTTGGAATTGACCATGATGTACCCCTGCTTGTTCTTCTCGATGAGATAGTCGAGCAGTTCGTCGACCCGCGGCCAATCTTCGGGCCGCAGATAGGTGACGTTATCTTCCAGGTGCTTGAAGTGCGACTGCTCGATCATGGGAGGTTCGTTGATGTGGTAGTCGGTGGAAATCCCATGATCGTGAGCGATCTCGGTCAGGATTTTCACGTCTTCCATATTGATCCGCGTGATGTTGATGTTGAACACCACCATGTAGCCGTAACGACGCTGCGCTTTGACCAGGTAGTTGAAGTAGTCGCGGATGGGATTCAACGCTTTGGGGAGTCCCGGCTTCTCGTCAACGCAGTCAATGGCCAGGTTGATCGCGGCCACTCCCGCATCGCCCACCCGGTCGATCACCTCCGGGCGCATGAGCCGACCGTTGGTCGGCAGATAGACGAAGAAATCGCGTTTCGTACCATAGTAGACGACCTTGTGGATGAAATGGGGTCGAAGGAGCGGCTCGCCTCCCATGATGGCGATCACCCGGCAGCCGACCGAGTGCAGCCAGTCGATGGATCGCTTGGCCACATCCTCGGTCATGCCCTTCACCTGGTTATTGAATGACCAGCAATAGTGGCAGTCGAGATTGCACTTCCACTCGGTGAACAGATAGGAGAGGATGGGCCGGAACTCGTTATGGTAGATGCGCGATTTGATATAAGGGATGAGCCATCGGCGAAGGGCCCGCAGACCGTTGTTGGCGTGATAGGATAGACCTGACGGCTTCCGTTCGGTCTGCTGGGGATAGACCGGCTCGGGCAACGACTGTGGCTCTCTGAGCGGGATCGTCTTGGGCTGAGTCGGTTTCATCAACAGACTGTGGAGAGGGACATCGATGCGAAAAGGTGGTGGCGCGTGTCCCTGCGGTTTGTTGGACGGGATGTGCATCTGCTCACTCATAGTTGGTTCCTCCTCATTCTCGATGATACCCACAGCAACTCATACGCTGACGGGGTTGCCAAACCCGACGATGCGCAAGATCAACGGATATGTGCGCGGGGCCCGCCGGCTTCTGTGCGTGGTGGGGTGGTTGGCCACCAGCATCACAAACCACACCCAATGCGGCACCGCGCCAGCGATGTTCACCCCTCGTGATGGGCATGGGCCCATGAGCGACTCCCTTGCGAAGGCTGGCCTCTTGAGGGACATCCCCGGAGGCCAGCCTCGCCATCTCTGCTCAGACATTCATGCGTTTATTTCGTCCGGTCTGGATTTGGACCAATTGCGGGGGTGAATCCAGTTGTTCGTTCAAGATGACGCGACGATAGAGCCGGGCCATCTGCTCGTGGTTGGGTTGTGGCTGCCGTCGTCGCGCGCGCCGCTTCTCCTCTCGAGAGTTCTTGGGAATGCCCAGCTCGTCCAAATCGCGCTGTTCTTCCTTGGTTATGATCTCCTCGCGCAAGGTCAGCGAGTGCTCCGTGCTGGCCAGGGGCACGCTCTTACCGCCGGTGAAGATCTCATGACGTCCGTGCTCCTGATACCATTTGTGTAACGTGGCCGTCATATGCATCTTCTCGACGATCTTCCGCCAGCCAATGCCCGTATTGTAGGCGCAGAACGAGATCTCTCCTTCCTGCGTGGCATAAGGAATGATGCACCGCTCGGTCCGACGGAAATCGTAGTTGAACAGATCTTGGAACCACATCCCGGCGACGATCAGGGCATTCCAGCGGTCTCGACGTCGCTTTTCCACGTTCTCGCGCGACCAATCCTCGGCCACCTGACCGTAATCTCGACCCGTGCCCCCGAAGTGCTTATCGAACTTTTGCAGCATATCAATGAGCCGGAAATGAGTGGGGGCCTTAAACGGATCGTAGTTGCGCATGACGGCCAAGGCGAAGCCGAGCAGCGACAGGGTTCGACCACGAGCGGCGTCGTTGATCTTCTTGACGTCTTCGGCCAGCCGCTCGGCGTTCAGGAAGGCCGTGATGGGGGCGGCCTCTTTGGTCTCTTTATCCACCATGATGGCCATGCCCACGCCGCAGTTAGGATGGCACCCGCAGCTATATTGGCCCCAACGAGCCTGCGAACCGTGGACGAGATCGCCCCAGTCGGAGAACGTGCTCATGAACGAGAGCGGGAACCAGTCGCGCAGAGGCTCGCCCAATCCCGTCTGCCGCTTCACATCGTGTGCCAGGTGAGACAGCGTGTATCGCTGAGCCATCCGCCGCTCATCGCTGATCTCCTCGTCTCGTCCGGTGAAGGACACCGGTTGGAAGGCGAGGAAGGGGATCTTCTTGGGATTATCCAGGGCGAATTCGATCACTCGTCCCACCTGTTCGTTGTTGATTCCGTTGACGATGGTGATCACCGGCACGATGTCGATGCCCGCCTTGTGTAGATTCTCAATGGCCCGTAATTTCACGTCGAAGAGATTCCCCACCCGGCGGTGAGCATTCGCCGCATTGCCGATGCCATCGAACTGGAGGTAGACGTAGCGCAACCCCGCTTCGGCCGCTTGCTGGCAAAATTCGTAGCTCTTGGCGAACTCAATACCATTGCTCGCTGCCTGGACGCTGCTGTAGCCCAATTTGCGGGCATAACGGATGGCATCCAAAAAGTAGGGCGAGAGCGTGGGCTCCCCGCCAGAGAACTGAACTGACATCTGCCGTCGCGGCTTCAGTGAGATGGCGTCGTCTAATAACTGCTTGATGTCTTCCCAAGTGAGCTCATGCACGAATCCCACCTGATTGGCATCCATGAAGCACGGATCACACATCATGTTGCAGCGGTTCGTCAGATCGATGGTGAGCACCGCTCCTCGCCCGTACTTGATCGTGCTGCTGCCGTGATTGTGCAACCGTTCATCATTGTGCGCGCGAATGTCGCTGCCGGGGAAGACGCGCTCCAGTCGCTTGAAAAACTCGGCATCGATCGACATGAGATCCTCAAAGTGTCCGTGCTTGGGACAATCCTTGACCATCCAGATCTGACCATCCCGTTCGATGATCCGGGCTTTGATTTCACCCAGTCGCTCCTCCCGGAGAACGTCCACGGGGAGCTTTCCATCGATGATCTGCTGCCGAATCTCGGGAACGCACTTGGGACAAAGCGAATCGGTCTCTCGCGGCACCCCCAGCGGTGGTTTCACCTTCTGCCAGGACTTCAATAACGGTTGATCCGACCACGCCGGCGTGAATGATGGATTAGGCCGAATGCTGTTGAGCTTCTCAAAGACAAGCCACAACACGTTGGCGATGTAGGTCAAACCCTTTTCCACATACTTGATCGGTCTATGCATAGCATGCCTCCTTTTCTGGGGCCAAAATCAAGATCTCCCCTTGACTTTGGCCAAGGTAAACCCTCATTGCATGTTCATAGCCAGCATGATTGTCATAGCGTTATTGTTCTTGTTAACTCAACCATTACCCTTGCAAGCATCGTGCCATTAAAGAAGCGCTCACCCTTAAGACTTATGTTATTGAGAATGGATGAGTTAGAGTTGAGATCTCCAGACCACCCACCGTGTGAAAACACACCCATGTAGCGTTCTGACACCCGTGTCAAAGGAAGAGGGAATCTCGTGTATCATTGTGATACTAGTCGCTCGTTGAGCGGGGTATCGTGGGTGTCAGTTTGACTCATGTAGAGGGCGCGGCGGTAACTTGACGATGATCAATGACTAAACGTCTGAAGGGATTGATCGACCGGCTCGGCGACGATGCGATGAACCCGATCGCGCAAGGCATCGACATCCTCTTTGGTCATTCCTTTGGTATCGATAGTATCGTGGATGTAGACGGTGATCGTCGATGGATGGAGCATCCAACTGCCTTTCCGGTTGAACTGGTACGACCCGACGATACTCATGGGAACGATGGGGTATCCCAACTGGATGGCCATGGCAAACACCCCTCTTTTGAAGGGGCCGACGCGTCCGTCCCGGGTGCGCGTCCCTTCGGCGAACACGATGAGGCTCACATCTTCGGCGAGCGCTCGCTTGACTCGTCGCATCATGTCCCGTAATTCGGCGGGACTGGGATTGCTGCTGACCGGGATATTCCCGAAATATTTCATCATCCACCCATAGCCCGGGATCTTGAAATGGGATTCCAGCTCCAGGCCGCGCACGAACTGGGGAATGGCCGAGTAGATGACGAAGGCATCGAAGATATTGACGTGATTACACACGAAGAAACTGGTGCGCGTGGGATCGAACCCCGGGGCATAGCGCACCTGGAACTTCACGCCGGCGAGGCGGAGAATATTCCTGAAGAAGAGACGTTGAAGCCGGTCCGTTCGCCGGTGACCGAACAGGACGCCGATGATGACCAGCAGCGTGCAAATGGGAAAGAAATGGATGATGCTGAGCGTCCAGAGAACGAGACTACGAATGATGAGATAGAGCTTCCGGAGGGAGAGTCGATGTGGCGAGAAAAAGGTCCGTTGGCGCTTGCGATTGGGCATGGCTCACACCACGACATGGAGTGCCGCCGGCAGGACCTCCAGTCTCTGGCAGTGAAGGGTCAGGACCTCGCCATCCACCATGACGTTCACCGGTTCCTCCAGCTCGAAATCGATGCGCCGCGCCTGACGGCGCGAAGATTTGGGATTGAGGATGTGGGTTCCGTCATAGAGACCGGGCAAGTTTCTCACCAGCTCCAGGCGCCCCACCGGACCCCAGCGCACCACCTCGATCAAACCATCGGCCACGTCGGCCTGAGGCGCGATCATCATTTTCCCTCCGGTGAACTTGCTGTTGCTGAAGGTGAGGAACAGGCAGGGGCGACGATCGACATCGGGTTCCTCGTCCACGCGGAGCGGAAAAGCGCGCTGGCGAAGGCGGACCAGACAGGTGAACACGCCCAGCAGGTATCCCAACTCTCCGAGAGGCTTGAACCATCGGTTCACGATGGTAGCCACATCGGCCGGGAATCCCATGCTGAGAAGGTTGATATAGTGGAGGACGCCCCGCCGATGAGTGAGGCGCAGGACATCGCAGGGACGACGACGCCCGGTCGTCAACGCCTCCAGCGCGTGCTCGACGCCCCGGGTGGTGAAGTCTCGCAAGAACGAGTTTCCCGTCCCCAACGGGAGGAAGGCCAGCGTCGGCCGAGGGTTCTGCTGGGCGGCAGTGAAGAGCCCGTTGACGATCTCAAAAGCCGTCCCATCGCCGCCCACGGCCACGAATTGGTGAAATCCCGACGCCACGGCATCCCGGACCAGTTCGGTGGCGTGTCCGGGGCGTTCCGTATAGACGACGTCCAGTCGAACGCCAGATGCGCGCAAGCGGTCGAGCACGGAGCCCACCAGCTTGCCGCATCTCCCATTCCCCGCAGCCGGATTGACCACAGCCAGAAACGAGGCCTTCATAACATCATCGTCGCCGTGCGATCACACCGCTGGCGAATTCGTTCCGCCAACACCGTCCGCTTGATCTTGAGGGAGGCCGTGCGGGGAAAATCTTCTTCCCAGATCAGATAACCGCTCACTCGTTTGAAATCGGGCAGGCGGCGATTGCGGGCGACGAGTTCGTCCCGGAGTTCTTCGGTGAATGTCCGTCCCGGTTCCAGACGCACGACGATGATCAGTTGGTCTCCCTTCATGGATCGTTGCGGCCAGATATAGTTGGCGGCGAAAATGCAGTACTCTTTGACGGGAAGTCCCTCGAAAGTTCGTTCGATATCTTCGGGATAGATATTCTTCCCCCCTTCGGTGACGATCATATTCTTCTTCCGTCCGACCAGGTGGAGGTGACCCATCTCGTCGATACGGCCCAAGTCGCCGGTCATCAGCCATCCGTTCACGATCGTCTCCCGGGTGAGCTCGGGGTCGTCCAGGTAGTGGGACATGACCGTCTTGCTGCGGACGGCGATTTCGCCGACCCCGTCGGCATCGGGATCGATGATATTCACCTCAATTCCCGGCAAGGGCTTGCCTACCGTATCGGCCCGGAAGGGTTTCAAGTCGTTGACGGTGACCGCCGTACACGCTTCGGTCAGGCCATATCCGTTGGCCACCGGAATGCCGAGGTCATAGAAGAACTGAAGCGTGGCCGGCTCGGTGAATGCGCCTCCGACGATCAGCATGCGGAGCTCGCCGCCGAACGCCCGATGCACCTGGGGGAACAGCCGGCGGCTCAAGGCGAGATTCGGCTCCTTGCGGGTGAGGAAGCGATTCAATCGCATGAGTATGTGAAGGAGGGCTCTCCGGTGGAGAGGGAGTTGGGCGAAACGCTCTCTCAATCCTCGCTCGAGATTTTTCAATACGAGCGGAACCAGGCTCATATGGGTGATCTTATATCGCGGGAAGGCCTCCCGGATGTACTCGGGGCGCAGCGTCCTGAGATGGACGACGGCAGCGCCACAGACGAACGGGCCGATAAAGCCAACCATGAAATCAATGGCGTGGTTGGTGGGCAAGATGCTCAAGTAACGGACGCCCGGCCAGAACGGGTAGATCGCCGTCAGAGCTCTACACTGTTCGAGATAGTTCTCATGGGTGAGGACACATCCTTTCGGTCGCCCTCCCGTGCCGGACGAATAGACGATGCAGGCTGTATCCTGGCGGCGTCGCGGGATGAATTGCGGCTCATCATCGCCCCGACAAGCCTCCCAGCGGCGCGCGCCGCGAAGGTCCGCATCGGGAGGGGCTTCGGTGACGAGGACGGTGTGGACGGTCAGGTCGGCGAAGCCATCGGTCTGGGCGAGCGCGCGCCAGAAGGGATATTCGATGATGAGCACCTGGCTCCGGCTATGATGGAGTAGTTCCAGGTGCTCTTCACTGCTCAACTTGTAATCGAGCGGCACGAGGACGCCACCGCGATAGAACACGGCATAGGCGGAAATGAGCCACTTGGACTGATTGGTCATGATGATGGCCACGCGAGTGTCTGGACCAACGCCCAGGTCCTGCAGTCCGCGGGCCAGGCCGAGCGCCACTGTTTTGAATTGTCGGTAGGTGAGTCGACAATTCTCTCGATCGCGATCCGCCTCGATGAGGCAGATGTGGTCGGACCACCGCTCCAGCGCCTCGCGGAGCGCCTCGCCCAGTGACTGGTAGTCATTGAGGTTCAGCATCAGAGTCGCGCCCAGATTCGCTCAGCGAGCGTGCGAAAACTGCTCACCCCTTGGAGTTCGTAATCGGGCAACTCGATGTTGAAGTGGTGTTCCAAACGGGTCAAGAGCTCCAGTGCCTGGAGACTATCGATGCCCAGCTTCTCGAAGAAGTCATCATCGGGGGAGAGCTCATCTCGTGGAACGTTGAAATGAGCCGCCGCCAGATTGAGGATGTCCTCGATGATCTGCTGTTGCGATCGCATCTGTTATCTCCTCCACGTGACCACGACGGTGACCATGGGCCCGCTTCGTCTCTCGTCCTCCGCTCCGGGATGGAAGCCACCACGTTGGCCTCGGCAGAGCCGTTGATGATCGATCCTTAAGTGCTTCTCAGCCGCCGGAGGATTCATGAGCTTCGACCCGCGCCGCCTTCTTCCGACGAAGGAAGCTTCCCAGGATTCCATTCCATGGTGGAATGACGATGGTCACATTGCCGAACCCTTGCGC
>RFHM01000024.1 GCA_003696865.1 Acidobacteriota bacterium
AACCAACAGAGTGCCTCCAGGGTGGACGACAATGCCCTCCCAGGGCTGGCTTTTCATGAGGCTGAAGCGTCGCATCGAGAGGTCGTAAGTATAGGTCATGAATGGAGCGAAGCACAATGAGCCTGAAGGCTTGGCAATAGCTACGAGACGAATGCAGCGAGCTCGTGGCCGGTTCTTGCTCGAGGTGTATTGCCGAATTGCATAATCTCCACCCAACGATGTCACGTGTGTCGAGTGGAGCGATGCCCCTCGTTGACGGAGATGGCGCCGCGGCTCAACCGCGAAATGCCGATGCCTCCCAATGTCCTCTCGCACTACTCCGGGATGAGCGATTCGGGTTCGCCGTGACTCCTTCGCTCCAGCCTCCTGATACAGCAGGATGTTACTCCTCCGTTTGAGTTTTCCGCTTGATTCCACCGCTTGTGTGGCGTATGCTTAGCCGCCTGAAAAATGAGCGGCGCAAAGGACGAGCCGGCTGGAATCAAAAAACAAAGACGACGTGGGAGAACGATGTCCAAGGAAATTCACATCGCCTTGGCCGGTTTGGGCACCGTTGGCACTGCTGTTGTTCGTCTCCTTCAGGAAGAACGTTCACGCTATCGAGAAAAACTCGGCGTTCCCTTACGTCTGGTCTCGATCTTTGATCGGAGCTATCGGCGCAAAGAGACGAGCTGGATCGATCCCTCGGTCAAGCTCACCGACTCTCTCGATGAGTTCCTCGGCACTCCGGCCGATATCGTGGTGGAGCTCATCGGAGGAATCGAACCGGCCGATCACATCATCTCGCTCAGCCTCCGACGGCACCGAGCAGTGGTGACGGCCAATAAGCTCCTTCTCGCGCAATCGGCACGGCGCTATTTTGAACTGGCCAGAGAACACAACGCCTACCTGGGATTCGAAGCTGCCGTCGCCGGTGGAATTCCCATCCTTCGCGTGTTGCGTCGCTCGTTGCTCTCGGACCAGCTCATTCGACTGCGGGGCATCTTGAACGGCACGTGTAACTTCATCCTTTCCGAAATGGCCGAGAGCGGACGTCCGTTCCAAGATGTGTTGAAAGAAGCTCAGCAACGTGGCTATGCCGAAGCCGATCCGACGCTGGACATTTCCGGACGCGATACGACCGATAAGTTGGCCATCCTCGCTCTGTTCGCCTTCGGCCATTTCATCGATCCCCAACTCATCCCCACTCAAGGCATTACGGCCATTTCGCCGGTTGATTTTTCATTCGCTCGAAAGTTCGACTGCGCCATCAAGTTGCTGGGCGTCGCCGAGCGAATAGATCATGACCTCAGTCTGCGAGTGAGTCCTTTCCTGGTTTCGGAACATCTGACGCTCTCGGCCGTCTCCGGCGCATTCAATGCCATAGAAGTGACCGGCGCCAGAGTCGGTCCCATCCTGTTGAGCGGCAAAGGAGCCGGTGGCGATCCAACGGCCGTCTCGGTCGTGGCCGATATCCTCAATGCCGCGTTGTGGGCGCAAGGGGAACGCCGGTTCCACTTTCAACCGGTTTTGAACCGTCGAACGTCCGACCGCGCCAATGGTGATGAAAGAACGCCTGGGATCCCGTCCCTCAATGTCAAGGAGACCTATCCCTATTACATTCGCTTCTTTGTCAAAGATCGACCGGGCATCATCGCCGCTGTGGCCAGCATCTTGGCCCGTTGGGGGATCAATATCCGCTCCGTCGTGCAAGAACCTTGTTCTGATCCGTTGAACCTGCCTTTCGTCATCACTGTTGAGCCAACGCTCTCCTCGATCATGGACAAAGCCGCGGCCGAGTTCCGAATCCTCGATTTCAATCGCGTCCCCCCCCTGGTCCTCCCCATCCTCGAACCGTGAATTCTGGGGAACGATCCCGGCAAGCTCCAGTATTCGTACAAAGATGGTGCCAGACTCCCAGATCATCGTCGGTGACAGAACGCCGGACGGGGGCAAGATGACCATGAGCATCGCCCAAAGGTGATCCCCTTTTGAAGATTTTCTTGACTTCGAGATCGGATTATTGTATACAGAATACTGCACCCGACAATTGGCAGGATTTTCAAACAGTGGGTGTGGAGCTATTGGGCTTCTGAAGTGTAAAGATGGGGTGGGGATTGCGTAGCAGATCGAACGCGAGGAGCCGATTTTTGACCAGTAGTCGGAGCTGAGCCACGGCAATCCCGGATGCAGTCAACCTGGATATATCTGGGCAGATGCTCGAAGAGTATTCAACGGGACTTGTGCACCCTCATGGCGGCAGCCTGCCCAGGATGCGACTACGGAGGTCTCCATTATGTCCAAGGCCATGACGTCGTATGCGATGGATCTCCTCAATTTCGTGGATGTGAATTTCTTCGATGAGCGTCATCTCCGCAAGTTCAGCGGATTCATGCCCTGGGGGCGTCACCATATGCTGGGCATTCGCCTGCTCTCGGAAACGGGGCGACCCAATATCATGTACGGACTGAAGGATGGCCGGCCGGTCCCCCTGGATATTCTCCGCCCGGGCGAGCGCATGGGATTCCTTCCCGCCGAACTCCCTCACCATTTGACCGGCGATTACGGCTGGTGGCACATTAACACGACGGAAGAGATTTACATCCCGGTGACGCGATCGGACGGCAAGATCGCCTTCGTGATTGTGGAAGCTCTCTTTGACGATCGCTATGACTTCTTCGTCTGGTATTGCCCGACGTGCTATCGGCGGTTATTCGGGCGAGAAGTCAACACCGGTCGCGTTGGCATCGATGGGTACTGGAAAGCCGAACGGGATGCCATCCGGGAATTCAACAGCGACGAACGGCATCGTCTGTGTCCCGATTGCGGAACCACTCACCCCAAGGCGTACAGCTTCTTCTCGCCGGAAGAGGAGAAAGTGTGGTAGGGCGGAAATGACGTCGGGAGGATGAAGATGCCCACCATCACATTCTTACCATCGGGGCGAGTCTGTCCGGTCGAAGAAGGAACGACAATCCTTCAGGCCTCACGAGCTCACCAGATCGGCCTCTCACACTGCTGTGGTGGCCGGGCTCTCTGCACGACTTGCCGCGTCATCGTTCAACAAGGCATAGATCATCTCTCCGACATCGAAGAACACGAATACGATATGTTGGAGTTGCTTCATCTTGGTCCTTCTTATCGTCTCGGTTGCCAAGCCAGAATTTATGGCGACGTCGTTGTCCGCATCCCCGATTGATGTGGTACACTTCGTGTGCCTCCATTCGGCGTGAGGAGAGAATGCCCGATGAAGGAGAAACATCATGGGAAAGTTTTCTACATATAAACGATTCACCCTCGATGATGATGTCGCCCGGTACGAAACGGGAAAGACCATGCCGGGGCTGAAGTTCCTGGAGGAAATCGAACACGATTATGTCGAGCCCACGGCTAAAATCTTGCTCGAAGATCCCACGCTCGAGCTCATGGCCAGTCCGGAATGCACCGACGAGCAGTATTTCAAGGTCCTGGCGCAGTTCTGGGCATTTGAGCGTGCGGTCGGCGCGCTCCATGCCAACTGGCTCCTCGGATACAAACTGGGCCCCAACGGCGAGTACCAGGAAGTCGAATACATGGAGGTCCGGCAAATCTGGGAGGAATTCAAACACGCCCGTCTCTACGAAGATGCCATCCTTCGACTCGGTTATTTGGACAGCCGCTGGGAACTCCATTCCCATCCTTGGTGTCAGTTGATTCCCGAGGGGATGGCCCTTCTCAACTTCTTGCAAGGCATGAGCCGGTACCCTATTCCCGTCCGCGCAGCGGCGAATCACCTCGCTTCCGAAGCCCCCTTTGTGTCCTGGTTCGATAAAGCAGGGCGCGTCGTTCGCAATCGCGCTGTCGCTGACTCGTTTGGCGCACAAGTTCTGGAAGAGACCTGCCACGCCAATATTGGCCGCTACGTAGTGATGAGATATGCCGACACCTCCGAGATTCAAGCCATGACGCGCTGGGCGTGCCAGATGGTCCTCACCTACACCAAGGGATTCGGCCAGGCCCTCCATCAATGGATTCAAACCGAGGATGCCGAGAAGCTCCAGATCACAGAGCGCTGGCATAAGCGCCGAGGAAGGAAACGATGAGCTGACCGAGCGAGGAGCCCTATGAGCAAAGAGAATATTTTTTTCCGCATCGTCGAAGAAAAGTGCATCGACTGTGGCATCTGCCGCGAAGTGTGTCCGTACACCGCCGTCTACATAGAGCCCAATCCGCTCAGAATTCGGTTCATCGTGGACGAAGTACGGTGCACGGGCTGTGGAGGCGAGGAGCATGCCCTCTGTGTTCGATTCTGTCCCGCTCCCGGAGCCCTCATGGAGATGCAACGAGTTGCTCAACCGACGGTGTGATGCCACCGGCCAACAGATGATGTTCCCTCTTCCCTGATCCCTTCCGATCAAGGACATGGCTCCCCTCATCCATTGGGGACGAGCGGTCGTCGTTCAACTCCGTCGCCTTCACCTCTGCCTGGCCAGTTCCATCACGCACCGATGACGCGAGAACGCCAGGGCGAACTGCTTCTTTTGGCCGTCGCCCTCATTTGGGCGGGCACGTATTCTGTCGACGGCGCGATGGTCGAGCGCGCCGCGCCGTTCGTTTACCTGAGCGCGCGCTTCGCTGTGGCGGCGACGCTCTTTCTGCTGATCTTTCGCCATCATCTGCGCGGGGTGACCCGACGAGCCGTCTGGCATGGGACATGGCTCGGTTTCTATCTCTATCTGGAGTTCTTTCTCCAACTCCAGGGCCTCGTCTACACCTCGCCGGCCAAGATGGGATTCATCACGGGACTATTCATCGTCATCACTCCCGTGTTGAGCGTGCTGCTCACCGGAGCGCGGCTGACGCGCGAGAATCTTCTGGGCATTTTTCTGGCCATGACGGGGTTTGGTCTGTTGGCGTATCCCGGAGATACGGGCGAGATCAATATTGGCGATCTCCTCGGTCTGGGAGCGGCCATGGCCTCTTCGCTTCACATTCTTTATATGGGCGTGTATGTCCGCCAACACGATGTGAATCAACTGAATACCATTCAGATCGCGGCCACGGCCATACTCTTCACCCTCACAGCCGGAGTGACACAAGGGCTCATCCGTCTCATCGAACCCATTCCCATGCTTCTCGCTCCGGAGGCGCGAGGCATCCCTTGGTCGGCTCAGTTCCCACTCTCCGTGCTGTATACGGCGGTACTGGCGACCGTTCTCCTCTTCTCTCTGCAGGCTCGTGGCCAACGTTACGTCTCGGCAACCCGAACGGTGATCATTTTCAGCCTCTCGCCCGTCTTCGCCGCCATCATTTCGTATCTCACGCTGGGCGATTGGATTGGCTGGCGCGGCTATGCGGGTGGATTACTCACGGTGGCTGGGGTGATGGTCTCGGAATCGAGGCTCCTCACACACGCGGCGTCGGCGCCAGAACCGATCTGCTCAATGTCTCCTTCGGAGGAGAAGAACGCATGACACTCACCGACGCGGAAGTTCAAGAACTCATCGATCTGCGGCGGCATTTTCATCGCCGACCGGAGTTGGGATTCCAGGAACGAGCCACGGCGGAGACGATCGCCGCGCGACTGCGGGAATACGGCTACGCGGTACAGACGGGCGTGGGAGGGACGGGAGTCGTCGGGCTGCTGAATGGGGACAAGGACGGACCGACGGTTTTGCTCCGGGCGGACATCGACGCCCTTCCCATTGAAGAAGAGAACGATGTGGAGTACCGGTCGATTCATCCCGGGATCATGCATGCTTGCGGTCATGATGGACACATAGCCATCGCTCTCGGGGTGGCGAAACGCTTGACGAAGGTGCGATCCACTCTCCCCGGGCGCGTGAAATTCGCCTTCCAACCGGCAGAAGAGTTACTGAGTGGAGCCATGAAAATGGTCGAGGATGGCGTGTTGGAACGCCCGCCAGTCGATGCGGCATTCGGACTGCATCTCTGGAATAATCTGGATGTGGGTATGATCGGCGTTGTTGCCGGTCCGATGATGGCCTCGGTGGATCGATTCCAGATCGTTATCCAGGGGAGGGGTGGGCATGGCGCCATGCCCCATCAAACGGTGGATGCCATCGTGGTGGCCAGCCATGTTGTCGCGGCACTTCAAACCGTAGTCAGTCGGAATACCGATCCCCTGGACGCCGTCGTCGTGACGGTAGGAACCATCCAAGGAGGCCACGCGTTCAATGTCATCGCCGAGCAGACGACGCTCACGGGCACGGTTCGAACGTTCGATGCCACGACCTACGAAACCATTCCCAACATGATCGAGCGCGTGGTGGCGGGCGTCTGTCACTCCTTAGGGGCCCAATATACGATGAGGTATGACCGTCTCTGCCAACCCACAGTCAACGATCCGGAGATGACCAGACTGGTTCGTCAGGCGGCGAGCGAGATCGTCGGATCGGAAAATGTCGTCCAGACACAGGAGGCCCGCACCATGGGAGGGGAAGATATGTCGGTCTTTCTCCAGCGCGTTCCCGGCTGCTACTTCTTCGTTGGTTCGCGCAATCGCGCCAGAGGGTTCCATCATCCCCATCACTCGCCACGTTTTGACTTCGACGAAGCCGCCCTTCCCATCGGCGTCGAAATTCTGGAGCGCATCACGATGAATTACCTGATGCGCGCGGCATCATGATGAATAGCATGGACTTATGGCGCTTCCTTCGCACGAGGCGGCGGGTCGATTTGACGCATCCGCTCGCCGAAGGCATGCCCTATTGGCCTGGTCGGCTTCAGGAACCGTTCAGCCATACGGTGGAAGAGGTCCGCGCGCAGGTGTGGGGAGGATGCTTCACCATGGCCGAACATATGGGCACTCACATTGATGCCCCCCGGCACTTCGTGGCCCACGGCCGCACAACTGAGGAACTCCGTCTGGATGAGATGATCTCCTTGGGCATCGTCGTCGACATCAGCGATCGGGTGGAACGCGATCCCGATTATTCGCTCACCGTCGATGACCTCCGACGATGGGAGCGCGAGCACGGTCGGATTCCATCCGAGGCCACAGTCCTCCTGCACAGCGGATGGGGACGACGCTGGATTGATGCTCGATCTTACCTCAATGAAGATGCCGCGGGGGTGCTCCATTTCCCCGACTTCTCCGGCGACGCCGCCCGCTTTCTCGTCCAAGAGCGTGGCGTCACGACATTGGGATTGGATACGCTGAGCGCCGACAATATGATTCACACTCTGGAGGCAGATTCCCCAGTCCACCGCCTCGTGCACGAAGCCGATGGTCGCATCATCGAGAACCTCGCTCGACTCGACGAGCTTCCGCCGAAAGATTTCATCCTCATCCTCGCTCCCCTTCCCATCGAAGGGGGGACGGGCGCGCCGATTCGCATCTTCGCCGTGATCCCCTGAGAGCGTTCGTCCTCGAACGGAACTGATCATGCCTCGAACGGAGCGGAAGATATACTACGGTTGGTGGGTGGTGCTCAGTTCGGCCATCGTTCTTTTCGTCGGTCTGGGGTTCGGCCTCTATACATTCCCCGTCTTCTATCCCGCACTCATTGAATCCTTCGGTTGGAGTCGTGGAGAAGTGGTCACGGGAGGCGCGCTCCTGATGGTCATTCTGGGCATCATGAGTCCATTCACCGGCATGACCATCGACCGCTATGGAGCGAAACGGATCGTGATGTTCGGCGTAGTGACAGTAGGTGCAGCATTGTTATTGTTCACGCTGGTCAATTCGCTCTGGCAATTTTATGCTGCCTGTTTCCTCTTAGGACTAGGGCTTTGCGGCGTCTCCCATATGCCCAACCAGGTACTCATCGCCAATTGGTTCGTTCAAAAGCGCGGACTCGCTGTCGGTCTCATCAGCGCTGGAGTAGGGTTAGGTGGAGCCGTTGGTCCCTTATTGGTCACTTCCCTCATCGATCATTATGGATGGCGCGCCGGATTCGCCGGTATGGGAGTGGCGGTGTGGGCGATCCCGTTAGCCCTGGCGGCCTGGGTCATCAAGAGCCATCCCCAAGAAATGGGCCTGTTGCCCGATGGCGCGACCATTCCTTCCCAACCCAAGGAGATGCATCTCCATCACCGACCCCAATGGGTGAGCACGACGTTTGGTCGAGCCGTGCGGACGGGCGATTTCTGGATTCTCTTCTCGGCCATTTTCCTCATCTCGGCGATGATGTACACGATCAGCCAACATCTCGTCGTTCATTTGCGCGATAAAGGGTTCCCTTCGACGCAAGCCGCCGGCGCGTTGAGCATCATTCTCGGCATGAGTTCGGCGGGCAAGCTGCTTTTTGGCCTATTGAGCGATCGGTTCGACAAACGAAACGTCATGTTGATCACCTTCATTTTATTGGCCGGATCATCTTTGGCCCTGCTGATGCCGCCGCGATTGAGTGTGATCTATACTTTCGCTCTCATATTCGGTCTGGGGTATGGGGGAATTTTCAGTTGTATGCCCGTCGTCACCGCCGAGTATTTCGGTTTGGGGGCGTTGGGCAAGATTCTCGGTCTCGTCTTCTTGAGTTTCAATCTGGGTGGCTCGCTGTGGCCGATTGCCGCCGGATATCTTTTCGATGCTGTGGGGAATTATGACGTCGTTTTCGCGCTCAATCCCCTGATGGGATTCATCGCGGCTGGTCTTCTGCTCTTCCTTTCTCACCCCCGCTCCGTCGATCAGTCGATCGAAGGAGAAGGAGCCGTGGAGTTCAGCAATGTCGGCCGCTGAGGGCCGTTTGTGCTGAGGGAGCCTCGTCCATGACCACCGAGCTTCGACATATCGATCTGCTCATCGCCCATGGACTCCTGGTGACGATGGATAGCGAACGGCGCATCATCACCGATGGGGCGCTGGCCATTACGGGAGATCGAATTCTGGACGTCGGCAAGACGCACGAGCTTCAGACCAGATACGAGCCGCGACGCACCATTGATGCTTCGGATAAGGTTGTCATGCCTGGTCTCATCAACTGTCACGTCCACTGCACGGGCGAGCCATTGACCAAAGGATTCGTCCCCGATGACACGCCCTTCGAGGAGAACGTCTTCAAGTGGCTCTGTCCCATTTATGCGGCGCACGAACCCGATGATGAGTATGTGTCGGCCATGCTCATCGCCATAGAAATGTTGAAAACGGGAACGACTTGCTTCCTGGAGGCAGGGACCGTCCGGTTCGTGGACCATGTCGTTCGTGCGCTGACCGAAATAGGAATTCGCGCTCGGATCGGTCGATGGGTCTGGGACATCCCACCCGAGCCTCGAGTTTACCGGCAGACGACCGATGAGGCTATCCGCCATCTGGAAGACACCTTGCAGCGATTTCGCCGTCAAGCCAATGGGCGCATCCAAGCCTGGTCGATGATCATCGGGCACACCACCTGTTCCGATGCGCTGATGAGAGCAGCCAAACGATTAGCCGATGAGTACGAAGTGGGACTGAACATGCATATGTCGCCGGCGGCCATGGATCCCGAAGGTTTTCTGAAGCGCACTGGGCATCGACCCATTGAGCACCTGGCCTCTCTCGGAGTGCTGGACCGTAATGTGGTTCTCGTCCACATGGTGCATGTGGATGAGAACGAACTGCGATTGGTGAAGCAAAAGGAGGCCCATATCGTGCACTGCCCGACTACGGCACTCAAAGTCGCCTATGGTGTGACGCAGATTGGCAAGTTCCCGGAGATGCTGGCCCTGGGCATCAACGTGGCTCTGGGATGTGACGGCTCGAATGCCGCTAACTCTATGGATATGCTCCGAGCGACCTATCTGGCTGCCGGACTCTTCAAAGATGCCCGTCGTGATCCCACGGTGATTCCTGCAGAAACGGCCTTGGAGATGGCCACGGTGAATGGGGCGAGAGCAATGTTGCTGGAGAATGAGATCGGATCGTTGGAGGCGGGAAAAAAGGCAGACGTCGTGCTCCTTGACCGTTCGCGACCCGAATGGGTTCCCCTCCATAATGTGGTCAATTCGCTCGTCTATTCGACCGATGGGCGAAGCGTGGATACCGTGATCGTCGATGGAGACATCGTGGTGGAAAATGGTCGGTGCACGCGCGTCGATGAACAGGATATCTATCAGCGGGCCCAACGAGCCGGCCAAGCTATCGTGGCGCGTACCGGTCTCCCTCGGAAAATGAAGTGGCCGGTCATCTGAGATCCGAGTGGAGAGAGATGAAAAATGAAGGCGATCATCTACCATGAGTTCGGTGATATCGACGTCCTCCGTTACGAGGATGTTCCCGTGCCAGAGATCAACGACGACGAAGTTTTGATCCGCGTGCGTTCGGTTTCGCTCAATCATCTGGATCACTTGCAGCGCCGCGTCCCCATCCTCCCCGGCTTCTCCCTGCCTCACATCCCCGGCATGGACGTGGCCGGGGACGTGGAACGCGTCGGTGGCCGCGTCGAACGGGTGCACCCGGGTGATCGCGTCGTGATCAATCCGTCGATCAATTGCCAGCGTTGTGTGCGGTGTGTCAAAGGTCAGGATAATTACTGTGTCTCGTTGAAGGTCTTAGGAGGTAACATTGATGGGGGATTCGCCGAATTCGTGAAAGCTCCTGCCACTCACGTTTACCGATTACCGGATCACCTCTCCTATGACGTGGCCGCGTGCATGCCCACAGTGTATGTGACCGCCTGGCACGCTTTGGTAGACCGCGCCCGACTCCGAGTCGGCGAGGACGTGCTCATCCATGCGGCCGGGAGTGGCGTGAGCATGGCGGCCATTCAGATCGCCAAACTCTGTGGCGCCCGCGTCATCGCCACCGCCGGCACGGAGTACAAGGTGGAGCGGGCCAAGCAATTGGGCGCCGATGTGGCGATCAACTACACCCGGGATGATTTCCTGGATGTCGTTCGCCAGGTCACCAATGGCAAAGGCGTAGAGGTCGTCCTCGATCATGTGGGACCGGCGACCTGGGAGAAGAGCGTCCTCAGTCTCGCGGCGAGGGGGCGTCTCGTCTATTGCGGGACGACAACGGGCACGCGGGCATCGATCGATCTCCCTCAAACGTATCACTGGGGCATCACGTTCATCGGTTCGGACGGCTTCACATTGGCCGAATTCGAGGATGTGTTCGCACTGTTCGTCCAGGGAAAATTTCAACCGGTGATCGATACCATCCTCCCCCTGGAGCGGGCGGCCGAAGCCCAGCGTCGCATGGCGGAACGCAAGATCTTCGGCAAAGTCATCTTGCACCCGGACGGATCCGACCGTCCCCTGTGAATCGAAGCCAAACCCGTTTAGAATAACCTGCCCGGCCGGCGAGAAGAGCGACCGAGGCAAAACGGGAAGGAGGAACCGCTATGGAGAAGGAAAGAACCATGGAAGTCGCCGGAAGAATCGTCGGCGTTCAGAAGAAAACGCAATGGACGCATTTGGCCCTGCACATCCGGGATTTAGACAAGAGCGTTGCCTTCTACACCGATTTCACCCCCATGAAAAAGATCCACGAACGATACGATGAAGTGACTCGGATGCGAACCGCCTGGTTGAGCGATCGACCCGAAGGTCGCGAAACGGAATTCGTCCTCGTATTAATCGAAGGCGATCCTCCGATGATCGAAGACGCTCATCCCCAAAAGCCGATTGCACCGGTGAGTCATTTGGGATTTTCGGTGGAATCCCGCGAGGAGGTCGATCGCATTGCCGAGCGAGCGCGAGCCGCCGGCATCTTGAGATTCGGCCCGACCTATCTGGATGACGTCGTCGGCTACATCTGCATCATCGCCGATCCTGACGGACACCAACTCGAGTTCTCCTATGGACAAGTGCTGGGGTGAATCGCGCATGATCGAACACATCGCCCTCTTCAAATTCAAGCCCACGACATCGATCGCCGAGCGGCAACGACTCATCGCACACCTCCGGCAATTGCCCGAGATGGTGGAGGGCATCGTCAAGCTCGCCATCCGACGAGATATTCTGGGGACGGATGATTCGTTCGATCTCGGGTTGTTCGTCACCCTGGCCGACCGGACTGGTCTCCGACAGTATGGGGCGTCGCAACAGCGTCAGGCGGTGAGTACATACGCTCGAAGGCTTTGCGACCAGGTGGTTCTCTTCGATTACGAACTGGACGAAACCGAGTGAAGAGCGTTCCATGAACTTCCCGGTCATCAAGGCGGTATCCTACGCGCTGGCCCACACGCCGGATCTCGTTCCTTACGGATCGAAACCGGAGCGGGAACTCCGCAAGGAACCCGCACTCTATGAGCGTCTGGTCGCTCATTCACGGACGTTCGATCAAGCCTGCGCCTACCCGCCTCACCAGGCGTTCATTGGTCACACCTCGCCGGAAGCGTTGTGGGAGAAGGAGACGCCCTGGTGGCGCCATCCGGATGTGGCAGCAAAGCGGTGGGGACCTTATGGAGAGATCATGCCGGAAGCCGAGTTTTATGGGCTCCTTCGGTTCAGCGACGACTTCGATCTCGTCTGGCTGGACGAGGCATTTCTGCCTGCTGTTCGTCAACAGTTACGCGCCCATCCGCTCTTTCGAACTGAGGATCTCGATCGACTGGGGGATGGTCATGCGCTGGACCGCATCCAATCGAAGATCGCCCATGAAGGCGCTCTCCCTCTTCGCCACCAGGATCGCATTGTGGGGTGTGTATGCCGCGGCCACGATGAAGATCCATTTCTCACCGCCAACATTTTGCTCGAGAATGTGGCGTGTAAGGCGACGGGCATTTTGGCCATTCGGTGGCTGTTTGAGCACCACCGGGAAGAAGGCGTTCGTCCCGAAGCCATCGATTACGTCATCAATGCCGGCGAAGAAGCAGTGGGAGATCGGTATCAGCGAGGTGCGGGGAACCTGGCCAAAGCAATGGCCGAGCGCTCCGGATGCGTGAACAGCACCGGAGGCGATGTGAAGGCGTTTTGTTGTGGACCCATTCACAGTTTGATCATCGCTGCCGGGCTCGTCCATGCCGGCATCTTCGAACACGTCCTCGTGGTTGGCGGAGGAGCATTGGCCAAGCTCGGGATGAAGTTTCGCGGACATCTGAAGCACGACATGCCCATCATGGAAGATGTACTGGCCAGCTTCGCCATCCTCGTCGGCCCACCGGACGATCGCAATCCCCGCATTCGACTCGACGCCATCGGCAAGCACGATGTGCGCTATAGCGGATCGGCTCAAAGCATTGCTCAAGCGCTCATCGCCAATCCCCTGGATGCCCTGGGGCGTAAGATCACCGACATCGATCGGTACGCTGTAGAATTGCACAATCCCGAAATTACCGAGCCCGCGGGAAGCGGAAATGTCCCACGATATAATTATCGCACGATCGCCAGCTTGGGAGTGATGCGCGGAGAGTGGCCGCGTCAGGCCATCGCCGAGTTCGAAAGATCGCACGGACTGCCGGGGTTTTCGCCGACGCAAGGACACGTGGCCTCGGCGGTGCCTTATCTGGGACATGCTCGCGATGCCATGCGCCGAGGAGACCTCCGAACCGCGATGTTCATCGGCAAAGGGAGCCTCTTTCTGGGCAAGATGACCAATCTCTCCGATGGGATGTCCTTCATCCTCGAAGCCCCGAAGGCCTGACCGGCGTTCTCTCGACGGCTTCCCGCTAGAGATCCCAGCAAGGAACGCGATCCGATGACAAGGAGATGATGCTCGATGATGACTGTAACCACGGAGACGTTCGATTCTGAGGTCATGCAAGCGGAACAACCCGTTCTCATCGACTTCTGGGGACCGCGCTGTGGCCCCTGTCTGGCGCTCATGCCCGTTGTCGAAGAACTCGCCAGGGAGTATGATGGAAAGCTGAAGATCGTGAAGATCAACGCACAGGAGAATCGAAAGCTTTGTGTGCGACTGAAGGTGATTGGCCTTCCCACGTTTCTCTTCTTCGATCGCGGTCGGGAAATGGATCGGCTCACCGGTCATATCACCGCCGCCGAACTCAAGGAATGGGTTCAACGGTTGGCGTCGCGCGCCAGCGCACATTTCTGATGGGAGGAACGCAATCATGAAACTTGCCGGAAAGAAAGTCATCGTTCTCGGTGAACGGGATGGCGTACAAGGGACGGCACTCAGCGAGTGCGTGAAGGCCGCCGGTGGTGAGGTCGTGCTCACCGTCAACCAATGTTTCGTCTGAACGGCGGCCGGTGCCATGGACCTGGAGGATCAAGGGGCGATCAAGGCCACCGTCGAAGAATTGGGGTCCGACGATATCGTGGTCATCCTGGGATCGCCCGACCCAGACGCTGCCGAGATGTACGCTGAAACGGTCACTCTGGGCGATCCGACCTATGCCGGTCCATTGGCCGGGGTCTCGTTGAGACTCCCCGTCTACGACATCTTTGAACCGGAGATCAAGGAGCAAATTCCACCCGAGGTCTATCATGAGCAGGTGGAGATGATGGAAATGGTGCTCCCGGTCGAAGAGATTTGCGCTCGCGTCCGAGCGGTGCGAGAGCGAGCCGGATTGCGATGATCGCCTGCGCCATCG
>RFHM01000170.1 GCA_003696865.1 Acidobacteriota bacterium
GCTCGAGACTATATCATCAAGCAGCTTCGGCGCCTGGACATCAAAGTGGAGCGCGATGATTTCACCGCTCAGACGCCATTGGGGCCTCGTTCCATGACCAATATCATCGGCAAGTTGCCCGGACGAAGCGAGGGCGTCATCCTCGTCGCCAGTCACTATGATACCAAGCTGTTCGATAATTTTCGATTTGTGGGAGCGAATGACGGAGGATCGAGTACCGGCGCGCTGCTGGAGATAGCTCGCGTGCTCGCTCATCGCCCCGTCGAGGATCGACCCACCGTCTGGTTCGTCTTCTTTGACGGGGAAGAAGCGCTCGTCCGGTGGTCGAGGAGCGACTCCAAGTACGGGAGTCGTCATCTCGCCAAGAAGTGGCACGAGGCGGGCATCCTGAGACGGGTGCGCGCGTTGATCCTCTTGGATATGATCGGGGACAAGGAGTTGGACATCAAGCGGGATGCGTTCTCCACTCGATCGCTGGTCGAGATCATCTGGCGAACGGCGGCGCGAATGGGATATGGGGCCTATTTCCTCTCGGAGAGGACGTTCGTCGATGATGATCATGAACCCTTCTTGCGGCTGGGCGTGCCCGCGGTGGACATCATTGACTTCCATTACGGTCCATCCAACCGGTATTGGCACACGGCCGCAGATACATTGGACAAGGTTGATGCCAGGAGTTTGAAGATCGTCGGCGATGTGGTGATTGGGGCGTTGCCGGCGATTGAAGCGGCCACAGCGACGCGAGTCCGCTCGTTGGGGTCCAGTGCGGTCCCGACGTCGCGAGGCCGCCAGGGATTGTGAGAGAGGGAGGAGAAAGCGAGATGGTTAAATGGCAGTATAAGACGTTGGATTGGGGAGAGGTTCGAAAGCTGGGAGCGATTGTGACCGGGAAGGATTTCATCGATGAGAATGTGGATGCTGGGTTGAATAAGCTCGGTGCCGAAGGATGGGAGTTGGTCAGTATCTACGTGGATGGGTTCGTCGTTCATCGTTCCCAGAAGTCCATTGATATCGTCTCCATCAGTCGCTATGTGAAGTTCACCTTCAAACGGCCACTCGAGGAGCAGTAGTGGCCGCGCTGACCTCGAACCCCTGATGCCCTATTTGCGCGTCGATGAGGGAGGCATTTACTATCAGCGGGTTGGCCGTGGTCCCCCGCTGGTTTTCGTCAATGATTGGGTCCTCTCGCACGGGTACTGGCACTCGGCCGTGGCGCGCCTCGGCCGACACTTTTCGTGTATCACCTATGATCCACGGGGCGTGGGTCGGAGCACGTCTTTTCCCTCTACGACCTCGTTTCATGTCGATCATCACGTCGACGATCTTCATCGGCTGATCGTGGCTCTTCGATCCGGCGATGTCCATGTGGTCGGCCATGGGGTAGGAGCGCTCATCGCCGGATTATGCTTGAGACAGCATCCACAGGATGTGCGTACGCTGTCACTCATCGCCCCTCACACGGGCTCGGGGAAGGACGAGGCGAGAGAAGCGTATGTGAAATCCGTGCAAACGCTCATCATCCTTCGGCGGGTGGCCACGTGGCCGTTGATTCGGCATATCGTCCTCCGTCGATATGGGTTGGGCCGACTGTCCCTCCAACAGAGACAGAAACTCCTCACCGACTTCGCCCGACTGAACCCTCGTGCCGGGTGGGAGACGATCGCCACTGCTTTGGATGGAGCGACTTCGGAGGAGTGCTTGATCGGCCTTTGTCGCTCGCGCATTCCTATTCTGTTTCTGGCTTGCGGTCAGGATCCACTCACATCGGTCGAGAGCATCCAACGATGGTTCGCTCAGATTCACCGCGGTCGACTGGTGACCATGCGTCGAACCGGGCATTTCCCCATGCTGGAAGCAGAGGAGAAATTTGTCGAGATCCTCCGCGATTTTTTAGCCGCCGCGTCTCGGTGATCCCCGGTGAATCAGGAGAAAAAGCGAGAGATGAGGGTTGCTTCGGGGCCGGGTTTTATGGTACGCTCACGTTCACTGGGTGCTCCTGGGGTTGTGACCAACATAATCTGATCGACTATGAAATCAGCCAATGTGAGAACACATCGTCAGCGAGGGACCCGGAAAGTTGTGCCTGCTCCGTTAGGTGAACAGTTGGCCGAAGTGGCGCCTTCGGCAACGTCGGCGCGTCGGGGACGAAAGAAAGCTTCCCCGCGCCTGGAGACGGCGCAATCACTGGCCCGCAAACAGCGCGAGATTTCGGTCTCCGAATTCTTTCTCAAGAACCGGCACTTGCTTGGATTCGATAATCCTCAGAAAGCGCTCCTCACGGCGGTGAAGGAAGCGGTGGATAACAGTCTCGATGCCTGCGAACAAGCGGGCATCTTGCCCGACCTTGGCATCGAGATCGAACAATTATCGGAAGAGCGATTTCGCATCGCCGTGGAGGATAACGGACCGGGCATCGTGCGGCATCAGATTCCCAAGGTGTTCGGTAAGCTCCTCTATGGATCGAAGTTCCACACCCTGCGGCAGCAGCGCGGGCAGCAGGGCATTGGTATCTCGGCCGCCGGGATGTATGGGCAGCTCACCACGGGAAAGCCGGTGGTCATCACGTCGCGGACGGGCCCGACCAGAGAGGCTCATCACTTCAGAATCGTCATAGACACGACCAGGAATAGACCGAAAGTCCTGGAGGATTCCACGATCGCGTGGGATAAACCACATGGGACGCGCGTGGAACTGGAATTAGAGGGCGTGTATCGCAAAGGGGCCCGCTCGGTGGATCAGTATGTGGCCCAGACGGCCATCGCCAACCCTCATGCGCGAATCTTCTACCGATCGCCGAAAGGCGAAGAGATCATCTACGAGCGCGTCACGGATCAACTGCCTCCGCGACCGTTGGAGATCAAACCCCATCCCTATGGTGTGGAGCTCGGCGCCCTCATGCAGATGTTGCGGCAGACTTCGTCGCGAACGCTCAAGGCAGCATTACAAAGCGATTTCTCTCGCGTCTCGTCTCGCGTCGCCGAGGAGATCTGCACCCGGGCCGGGATAGATCCCGGTCGCTCCCCGGCGCGATTGACGCCCCAGGAGATCGAGCGGCTATTCCGCGCCATTCCTCAGGTGAAAATCATGGCCCCGCCGACCAATTGTCTCTCGCCAATCGGTGAAGAGCAGATCCTGGCCGGGTTGCAGCACGTGGGTGCCGAGTTCTATACGTCGGTGACGCGCCCTCCTGCTGTTTATCGAGGAAATCCCTTTCAAATCGAGGCGGGGATCGCCTATGGAGGAGATCTTCCCGTCGATGGATTGGTCGAATTGATGCGCTTCGCCAATCGCGTCCCACTCCTTTATCAGCAATCGGCGTGCGCCATTTTCAAGGCCGTGATGAGCGTCGATTGGCGGAATTACGGCCTCTCCCAGGCCAAGGGAGCGCTGCCCAACGGGCCGTGCGTCATCTTCGTCCATATGGCCTCGGCCTGGGTGCCATTCACCTCGGAATCCAAAGAGGCCATCGCATCTTATCCTGAGATTCTCAAGGAAATCCGACTGGCCTTGCAGGAGTGCGGCCGACGCCTGGGTGCACATATACGGCGCGGTCGCCGCCTGGCCGAAGAGCGCAAGCGCCGATCGTACATCGAGCAGTATCTCCCCATCATCGGCGAGTCATTGCAAAACCTCCTGGGGTTGAGCGACCGTCAGCGACGACAGACGGTCACCAGTCTACAAACCATTCTGGAAAGGAGCCGCAGACGGTGAGCAAGAAGACGAACAAGAGGAAATCCTCGGCCCGGCGAAACGGACGCAACGGTATCGATCGGTTGACGATCGAGAAAATCAAGGAGGCCGCGGCCGGCATCCATCAATCCATTCTCCGGGGCCGCAAGCCGGGGATGAAATTCCCGGTCCGCGCACTGAGCAACGTGCATTATAGTCCTTCCAAGGGGTTCTTCGAACTCGGGCGACGAAAGAAGGAGCGGACGTTGACCGTCACTACCATCAAGACGTTCGCGCAAACGCTCAAGTTGATGGAGCTCTCCAAGGAACTCGTCGAGACCGATGACTTCGCCACCAAACGGGATGCCTACTACCAGTCGAAGAATTGGGGAGAAGCACGGTTCGATGAACAGTCCGAATCGGATGCCGTCATGGACGACATTGAAGCGCTGTTTTCTCTGTACGGCATCAGTCGCGAGCAGTTGCGCTTCTATCCCGAGGAACATGGTGGAGCCGTGGCCGGCGAACTGATCGTCATCGACCGCGATCCGGAGACGGGCGAGCGCATCGAGATCGATTGCACGCGATTCGGGACGGGATCATATTCCATCCCTCACTCGGTGGAACACCTGGAGTTCAAGACGAAGGCCAAGTTCATCTTGGCCATTGAGACCGGCGGCATGTATCAGCGATTGCAAAATCAGAAGTTCTGGAAGAAGGCCAATTGTATTCTCGTCGAGATGGGTGGCGTCCCCACTCGAGCGACGCGCCGATTCGTCAGGCGGTTGAGCGAATCGGCGCGGATTCCCGTCTATGCGTTTGTCGATTGTGATCCCTATGGGATTTCCAACATCTACCGCACATTGAAAGTGGGGTCGGGGAATGCCGCCCACATCAATAAATTCTTCTGCGTTCCTCACGCCCGGTTCCTCGGCGTCACTCCCCAGGATATCATCGATTACGATCTTCCTACACATCCACTGAAGGAGGTGGATATCAAGCGGGCCAAGGACGCCCTCAAAAACGATCCCTTCTTCCAGCAGCATAAGGAGTGGGTGAAGGCGCTGAAGCAATTGCTCAAAATGGGCGTCCGGGCTGAGCAACAAGCCCTGGCCAAGTGGGGACTGAATTACGTCATCGAGGAGTACCTTCCGGCCAAGCTCAAAAATCCTAAGAAGTTCCTTCCATAATTCATCGACCGCCGTTGTCCGGTCGATCTCTCCCGAGGCCTGATGAAAAGGGACTCTCAGGGGATGGAGCGCAAGATACCATTTTGCGTACCCTTGTTTTCGGGGGACTCGCCTATGGCGCGCCCGAGCCGCATCGAGGGGATGAACAGAGCCTGTGGGAGAATCTTCGCATTCTCTGCGCCTCTGCGGGGCGTTTCGAGGGAGGGAGCTGACGCCATCGGGAGCAGTTACCTCACACTGCAGATATTCACCGAATCCGCTTGAAAATCACATCCCATACGCGGTGGGCTTCGGCGAGGCCGCGTTGTTCGAACTTGGTCAGTGGACGCCATGGAGGTCGGGGAGCGAATCCGTTGGCCACGTTTTCCAGGCGAGGCTCCTCGGTCAATACATGGAGAATCTGTTCGGCATAATCGGGCCAATCGGTGGCCACGTGAATGTATCCGCCGATCTGGAGTTTTCCCGTGGCGAGGCGAACGAATGGAGGCTGAATGAGTCGTCGTTTGTGATGACGTCGCTTGGGCCACGGGTCGGGGAAAAATATATGAATGCCGGCCAGGCTCTGTTCGGGAATCATCCGCTCGAGGACCTCGACGGCGTCATGATGAATGACGCGAATATTGGTCAGGTTCTTCTCCCGTATGAGTCGCAGCAGATGACCGACGCCCGGAGCATAGACCTCAACGCCCAGATAATCGATCTCCGGGTGATGCTCAGCAATCTCGGCGGTGGCCTCGCCCATTCCGAAGCCAATTTCCAGAATCACCGGCGCTCGGCGCCCGAATACCGATTCGAAGTCCAGAGGGTGATCGGAGAAGGGAATGCCGAACTGGGGCAGGAGCATATGATAGGCGCGGCGCTGGCCTCGGGTCATTCTTCCTCGGCCTGAGACGAAACTGCGAATCCGCCATTGTCGTTTGCTCGCTTCCATGAGCTCTCTCATTGATTATGAACGTGAGCGATTCGGTTCATCAAGATCTTCGTTCACAACCGTTCCCGCTCGTGTACCCGTCCGTCGCCGCGTGAGGTCGGCCAAGGCCTCGGTGGCTCGCAGTCTGGAGTTCATGATGCCCTCCTTGACACGGTCGCACTCAACAGGCTCTGTTCTCTGGAACGGCCAATCGCCAACGCACCTGACGCGGTCGCGCCAGAGGTCCGGCATCTCGTGGATCGTTTGTCGCTCGAGGGAGACAGACGACCGCACCGAGGCGGCCTCTAACTTATCAGTAGGCCTCCTCATAGAATCGGGCTCGACGCTTCGGGAGTTCGTCTGGCGCGGTGGGGAGAAACATTGTCGCCATCGAGCGACATTGGAGAGGGAGCGCGCTCGGCCTGGCTCTCGCCCTTTTCCCTCTATCTGGTGGGGGTTGGGAGAGTTCGATTTCCGGGCCGAGCTGTAGCGGAGGCTGATCAGTGGTACGGCAATTGCTATAGCGGAGGTGGATGCCATTTACACGTTGTGACAATGACCAGAGGCGAGGCAGTAGTGCGACAAGTTCGCTCAACCCCTGACGGCGGATAGTTGGTACCGGGCCCTTCTATCCGCTGTCGGGGGATTTCTTTCCACCGATCGCGGGGCCGTCGGTCACGTGGTGGTTATGTGAAGCCTCGGTTCAGAAGGTACGTGGGGAGGGAGTATGAGGCACGAACGCATCGCGCGATGGGGTCACAGGACGGGGGACCATACCCTACGATGGTCCCGAGCCATGAGCGTTGTTGTTCTCTTGTGGGGATTCCTTTTCGTCTCCTCGACCGGTTCTGTTTCCATTCCGGCTCACCGTGGACCGGGCGTCGCAAAGCAGGGAGAGGGAGCTTCACAAGGTCCCACTCTCATCGAGGTGACGCCGGCCTCGGCGCCGGTCCTTTCGGTGATCACGCTGCGAGGAAGTGGATTCAGCACCCGGTCGGCCGAGAACGTGGTTGAGATCGGGGGGCTCATCGCTCCATCGCGAACGCTCACCAGTCAGGAGATTCAAGCCATCGTCCCCGATCGTCTCGGATTGGGCGCGGTGCGCGTCCGCGTCATCACCGGCGGCCGACCGAGCAACGAGCTCATGCTGAGCATCACGCCGCCTCTCGTCCCTGATGTTCTCGTCGGGATGAATTACACCTTGGATATCGGCTCCATCCTGCATCTCGGACGCGAGTTGAGAAGAGCGCAACTGCGGTTGAGAGTTGGGCTCGGTGGGGAGACGATGTTTCCCGGTGCGTTGACTGCCAATCGAGGCTCATTCCCAACGCCATTCTTCCAGGGACTCGGCCTCCCTTCGGCTGCCGTGGCCACCAACGTGTCTCGTGGGAGTCTTTACGCCACGCCCCTGCCGGCGCGGATGGGATTGGTGAAAGATGCTCCCGTTCCCGACCTCCCTTCGCCGAGTGAGCCCGTGACCTTGCTCTCCGCGACGACCCATGGAGTCGTTGCGCTGACCGGGACGTCGGTGAGATTCTTCCCATTGCCCTCGGGAACGACTCCTCCGATTTATACGCCGATCTTCGTTCCCGATCCAACATTTACATCGCCATCGGAGGTGGGCGCCGAGAATCGGCTTCTGCTGCCCGGCGCGTGGTTGGAGACGGCCGATGCCTTCGTTCGGTTGGGCGCGGGTCCCATCGTCATGGCGAATTTACCGGCGGGTGCCGGTTCTCCACTCGCCCCACCCATTCCTCAGCGTAATCCCGATTTTAGTATCGCACCCGATTCGATCGGATCGTCGCATCCCTTCACCGAAGTCACACTGATCACTACGGAGCGAGGGCTGGTCAAAATCGCCGATGGGCTCGCGCGCTTCATTCCTTTCCCTGCCGAGGCTGGAGAGCCTCTTGGGTCACCGGTGCCTCGAAATAATCCGGCCTTCAATCCCGCGTTTTCCTCATCGGGGTCGGTTCAAGGTGATCCCCGACCGTTCACCGAGCAACTCCTCGTATCGGTAACCAATGGACTCGTCATCGTTGAGGATGAGACGGCCGATTTCGTTCCCATACCCGCTGAGGCCGGTCGAGTGATTGCCCAACCCCTCTCGCTCATCAATGCTCGATTCACTCTCTTTCCTCCTACGTTGGCCTCGCCAGACGACGTCCGATTCTTTCTGCCGACCATCGTGTTGGTCACAGAACGTGGGGTCATGTATATCGATGAGGACCAGACGCAGTTCATCCCCGTACCCCGGGAGGCCGGTCGGATCATCAGTCCCCCGATGGTCGCATTGAATCCGGACTTCAATCCGTTCTTTCCCCTGTCTGGAGCGGGTAGTCCTCGTCCGTTTCTCTCCACGCAGCTGGTGAGCACGACGAAGGGGCTCGTTTCCATCCACGAGGGGCGCGCGAGTTTCATCCCCGTTCCGCCGGCTGCCGGACAGGTGCTCAGTCCCCCTCTGTTTATATTGAATCCGGCGTTCAACCCCACCTATGATCCCGGGAATCCGGTGGGGAGCCCTACGCCATTCACTTCCGATGTGCTCCTTGGAACGACCGAGGGCGTCGTTCTCATCACCGATGGCGTCCCTCGGTTCATTCCTTTACCGGCGGGAGCGGGATTACCGGTGAGCTCCCCCATTCCCCTCACTGAATTTGGCGTGGGAGTGAAGATCATCGTGCCGGTGACTAATGGCATCGTACAGATGACCGGGAGCGAGGCGCAATTCATACCGCTGCCCGCCTCTGCCGGCCGAGTTGTCGGAGCACCTTATATCGACCCATCGGGACGCCTCTGGTTGGCCGTCAGTCGGGGACTCGCGCGAGTGACCGGAACGGTTGTGGAGTTCGTTCCACTCCCCGAGGAGGCTGATGAGGTCATCAATGGACCCATCGTCGATTCTGGAGACGCTCGCTCAGTGGTGCTCCAAACAGCCAGAGGATTCGTCCGCGTCGTAGAAACCTCGGCGACTTTCATCCCATTGCCCGAAGAGGCAGGCCAACACGTCGTGCCCCGCCTCCTCCTCTCACAGGCTGCCGTTGGCAATCAACCTCCGGTGGCCAATGCCGGCCCCGACCGAACGGTGAGTGTCGGCATGCCGGTGACTTTCGATGGATCGGCGAGTTTCGATCCCGATGGCATGATCGTCGACTTTGCGTGGGATTTCGGCGATGGGACGTTCGCTTCCGGACCGGTGGTGACACATATCTACCATCAGCCTGGCCAGTTCACGGTGAGGCTCACCGTGACCGATGATGAGGGAGCGCAATCCTCGGATAGCGCTGGGATCGCCGTCGTGGACACAGAGCCCCCAACGGTGACGCTTCAACGCCCGATCGGTGGAGAAACGATCCCCACCGGGAGCAGGTTCACCATTCGTTGGATCTCGTCGGACAACGTCGCCGTGGTCTCCCACGAACTCTGGCTGGCGCCCGATGGTGTTCACTTCGATACGCCCATTGCGACCAATTTATCGGGATTCGCCCAATCATTCGACTGGTCGGTGCCCAGCAATTTGGTGAGCAACCAGGCTCGCCTTCGCGTCATCGCCCGCGATGCGGCGGGCAATGTCGGTCAGGCCGAGAGCGGTCCATTCGCCATCCGCGATGGGCAACCGCCGCACGTCGCCATCCAGTCCCCCAGAGGCGGAGAAGTCATCCCGGCGGGAAGTTCGTTTCTCATTCGCTGGACCTCTTCGGATAATGTGGGCGTCGTGTCGCACGATATTCTGCTGGCGCTGGACGGATTCAATTTCAACTCCACCATTGCCGTTGGGTTGCCGGGAAGTGTGCACCAGTTCAACTGGTCGATTCCCATCACCATGGCGAGCACCTCGGCCCGGATTCGCATCATTGCGCGAGATGCGGCGGGCAACATCGGCCAGAGCGACAGCGGTCCATTCACCATTCGAGATACCACGCCGCCGACGGTCTCGATCCAATCGCCGCGCGGCGGCGAGACGTTGGTACCTGGAACGCTCTTCACTATTCGGTGGAGTTCGTCGGATAACCTCGCCGTCACCTCCCACGATGTCGTGTTGGCCACCGATGGCGTGCATTTCACCATCACCATCTCCTCGGGGTTACCGGGAAGCGCGCAATCGCTCACCTGGTCGATCCCTTCGAACGTGGCAACGGATTCGGCTCGCATCCGGATCATCGCTCGAGACGCCGCCGGCAATACCGGACAGAGTGAGAGTGGGTTGTTCATCATTCGCGATACGCTACCACCCGCGGTCACGGTCAATGAGCCATTCCCGGGGCAAATCATCAACGGTGGGAACTCGTTCACCATTCGGTGGAGTGCGTTGGATAACGTCGGGGTGACTTCTCAGGATATCCTGCTCTCGACTGATGGAGGAGCGAGTTTTCCCATCCTCATCGCCTCCGGCCTCGGTGGACAGCAGACGTCCTTTTTGTGGTCCGTGCCCGGTCACCTGGCTACCACCTCGGCAGTCATCCGCGTGCGAGCCTTCGATGCTGCCGGGAACACGGGACAAGGCGACAGCGGCCCATTCACCATTCGCGACGCGCAACCGCCGTCGGTCGTTGTCATCGCACCGAGCGGGGGACAAATTGTTCCCCC
>RFHM01000171.1 GCA_003696865.1 Acidobacteriota bacterium
GATCAAACCGGGGCGCTGGTGGCGGGCGCCCGGGTCACGGTGGAAAGCGAGTCGGGGCTGAGGCGGGAAGTCACCACCGAGAGCGATGGCACCTACGTCGTTCCCCTCCTGCCGCCGGGAACGTATCGGCTGGAAATCAGTCTGGCCGGGTTCAAGACCTACGTACTGGAGGGGGTAGTAGTGCGCATCACCGAAACGACCGTGGTGAACGCCGGTCTGGAAGTGGGCCAACTCTCTGAGGAGATCACAGTCACGGCTGAGAGCCCGCTCTTGCAAACAGAGACGCCGACGACCGGACGGGTCATTACTGGGAAACGATTGACGGAGCTGCCGCTGGCCACCCGCAATTTCACACAGTTGCTGGCCTTAACGCCGGGCACGAATGTGGATCTGCCCGACCACACGGCACCGGGGTTGAACACGCTGGATGTCTCGGTCAACGGTCTGAATCGGTATAACAACAGTTTCCAACTGAATGGCGTGGACACCAACGCCATTGGAATCAACAACGCCTTTAGTTATCCGGTGCCCGCCCCCGATGCCCTGGAAGAATTCAAGGTGCTGACCAGTCTCTACGATGCCTCTTATGGCCGCAGCGCCGGCGGCCAAATCAACGTGGTCACCAAATCTGGCACCAATGAGTTTCATGGCAGCCTGTATGAGTTTCTCCGGAATGACAAACTGAACGCCAACGACTTCTTTTCTAACGCCACCGGGGCTCGTCGGCCCAAATTCATTCGCAACCAATTTGGATTCACCCTCGGCGGTCCGATCATTAAGGGGCGGACGCATTTCTTCGGCTCCTATCAGGGATCGAGGGAAGTCAATGGCGCGGCCCGCGGACAGGCCCTCTCCACGCTGGCGTTGCCTCCTCTCTTGACGGATGATCGAACGCCGGCCGGGATATCCCGGGCTTCCGGCGTCCCGGAGGAAGAGATTTCTCCCATCGCCCTCAACTTGCTCAATGCCCGGCTGCCCGATGGCTCTCTGGTCATCCCCTCTCCGCAGGTGAATCGGCCGGGCACCAATTACTCGGCGTCAGTGCCGTTCCGTTTCAGAGAAGACCAGTTCACCGTCAGCGTCGATCATCAATTGGGCATCAATGACAAGCTGAGCGGAAAGTTTTTCTTCACGCGCAATCCAGAGCGGGTAGGGTTGAATGTCTTTGGTGGCGCTAACGTCCCGGGATTTGGCTCTCGACGAAAGAACCAGAATCGGCATCTGGCACTCTCTTATCAGCACATCTTCGGACCGACATTAACCAATGAGGTGCGATTTGGACTGCATCGACTCCTGGCCGATTTTCACCCCAATGAACCCATTACGGCGGCCTCGGTGGGCATCTCGCGATTCAATACATCGATTTTTCCTGGCATCCCGGCCATAGGCGTTCTGGGGAGTTTCCAGATTGGACCGGGAGGATTTGATCAGCTCAAGACCAACATCAATACCTTCACCTATGCTGACACGCTGTCTTGGGTGAAGGGACGCCACAACATGCGAATGGGAACAGAGATCCGTCGCATCCAGGAGAATGGGGATCTCCCTTCATTTCATCGGGGATCGATTCTCTTTCTCGATTTCGCCTCTTTTGTCAGAGGGACCATCTTCCTGACGATAGTGGGCAGCGGCATCAGCGATTTCGCCTACCGCAACACCGATTTCAGCGCATTTTTCCAAGACGACTTCAAGGTCACACCGAAGCTGACGCTGAATCTGGGCGTGCGATATGAGTTCTTCGGGAGCGCCTCGGATATTTTTGGTCGCTTACAGACGTTCGACCCGGCACAGTATCGCACTGGCGGCCCCCCGAACGGATTCGTGTTAGCCGGGAATGCTCGGGGGCGATTCCGAGTACCGGGCGTGCCTTTGGTGAGCGATACTCTTCTGGACAGTGAAGATCCTAATAACTTCGCCCCACGATTGGGGTTCGCGTATAGGCCCTCAGCCGGTTACCGCCTGGTCATCCGGGGCGGCTATGGCCTTTTTTATGATCGACTCTCCAATCAGCCGCAATTCTTTGCCGTGGGGGCGACGCCGTTTGGTGAATTTTCGGTCAGTATTTTCCCCACGCTCTTTGGCACGGCCACGTTCGCCGATCCTTTTCCCGACCTCGGACTTCCGACTGATTTCCCGAAAGTTCCGGTAATCCCCGATGCTGCTCAACTGGCGGCGGGGGTGACGCCGATCTCTGGGTTCTTCATGGATCGACACATGCGAACCCCTTATGTCCAACAATGGAACCTGACTCTCCAGTACGAGGTGGCCGATAACTATTTGATCGAGGTGGGTTATGTGGGAACGAAAGGGACCAAACTCATTCGGCAGGTGAAGATTGCCCAGGCGCAGTTGGCCAGCCCGACCAATCCGATCAACGGGATTACCGAGAATACCCCGGCCAACGCCGCCTTGCGGTCGCCGTTCCTGGGATTTTCCCCCGACGGGTTGCATCAATTTCAAACCTCGGGCAACTCCACCTATCACTCCTTCCAGGCCAGCTTGACCAAGAGGTTCAGCCAGGGACTCCAATTCCTCATCGCCTATACCCTGGGCAAATCCTTAGATGACCGAACGACACTGACCGGGTTGCAAGGGGATGCCACGGCCTTCGCGCCCGGCGATCAAACCAGGCTTTTCCTCAACAAGGGACGCTCTGATATTGACCGACGGCATCGACTCGTCATCCATGGGACCTACGACTTTCCCAGCTTCAGAAGCGGTCGAGGCCCTGCGGGTAAATTTCTCTCGGGCTGGGAACTCGCCTGGATTGCGACCCTCCAGTCTGGCAGGCCCATCGATATCGTTGATTCCAATGGGGCATCGTTGTTCGGCGTGACCACTTCACGAGCGAGCTTCGCCCCCGGGGCGACCATCGAGAGCGCCTCTCGGGGTGGTTCGGTGAACCGGAGATTGAACCGCTTCTTCAATACCGACGCTTTTGTGCCCGCCGGGTTTGGGTTCGGCAACGTGGGACGGAATATTCTGACCGGACCGGATCAACGGAACATGGATCTATCCATCATCAAGAGAACGCCGATCTACGAGAACCACACATTGGAATTTCGGGCCGAATTCTTCAATGTCTTTAACACGGTGAACTTCGCTAATCCAGGGAATGATATTGCTTCGCCGGCCACCTTTGGTGTGATCACGCGGACGAGCGCCAGTCCGCGCATCATTCAGTTTGCTCTCAAGTACAGCTTCTAGCTGAGGCGAGAATGGAGGCCCTCCATGCCATTTGTTCACACAGGCGAGATTCGGATGCACTATGAGATATCTGGTGAAGGGCGGGAAACGATTCTCTTCGTCCATGGGAATCTGGCTTCCGGACGATGGTGGGAGAAGGTCATCGCCTTCCTCCCCCCTCACCGCTACCATACAGTCGCGCCCGATTTACGCGGCTGCGGACAGAGCGACAAGCCGGAAACGGGCTACACCGTGACGGAGATGGCCGGGGACCTGCGCGCGTTTGCCGAAGCGCTCCATCTGGCCCGCTTCCATTTAGTCGGCCACTCACTGGGCGGCGCCATTGCGCTCCTCACCTGCTTGGAGAATCCCCGGCCAGTGAAGACGCTCACATTGGTTGATCCCGTTCCCGCCGATGGGTTGGAACTCCCGGAAGAGCTATTCCCCCTGATGCAGGAGATGCGCCGCAATCGTGATGTCATGCGCGAAGGACTACACAGTTTTCTTCCCTCTGCCCCCACTGACGGTTACTTCGAGCAATTGGTGGACGACTGTCTCCAATGCCATGCCGCCTGTTTTTCAGATCTCCCTCGAGGGCTGGCGGCACTGGACTTCTCTGACCGACTGGGAGAACTCACCGTGCCGACGCTGATCGTCTGGGGCGAGCAGGACCCCGTCATCCCGTTGAACGCCCTGAAACGGATGCAGGAGCGCATGGCTCACAGTCGGCTGGAAATCTTTCCCGGTGTCGGCCACGCGCCCCCGGTCGAACAACCCGAAGTGTTTTCACGATTGTTGATGCGCTTTGTGGAGAACGCCTCACCGGACCGGTGAGAAAGTCATGCGATTGCTCGCGGAGCGGACATATGCCATGGATCAACGCCAATGACGTTCGTCTCTATTACGAACTGCACGGCGCCAAAGAGTCGCTCGGACATCCTGGCGAATCCCTCGGTTCGATGGGAATCCCGCTGCTGCTGATTGCTGGACTGGGATTCGGCGCGTGGAGCTGGTTTCGTCAGATTCCCGTGTTCTCGCACACGTTCACCACCATCGCCTTTGACAATCGGGGCGTCGGTCAATCCGATCAGCCCGATTCCCCGTACACGATTCGAATGATGGCCGAGGACGCGGCGGCGCTGCTCAGAGGTTTAGGGATTGAACGAGCGCACGTGCTCGGCCATTCGATGGGAGGATATATCGCCCAGGAGTTGGCGCTTCACCATCCCGAATTGGTGGTTGGCCTGGTGTTAGTCTCCACGAGTTTTGGGGGGAAAAACGCCGTCCTCATGTCGCCGGAGACGGCCACTCAGATGAGAGCCGAACTGGAAGCCGAAGGGGCGGAAGCCGTTTTGCGAAAAGGGCTATCGCTCCGCCTGAGCGACTCTTTCATTGCCGAGCGGCCGGACATCGTCGATCAATTTCTCGCCCTGAGGAGCACGCATCTCCCCACTCGCATTGCCTGGGAGCGCCAGTTCGCCGCCTGTCTTGGCTTCGAGACGGAATCGCGTCTGGCCGCACTCCAGGCTCCCACGCTCATCCTGACCGGAGACGATGATCCCATTGTCCCGGCGGAAAATTCGCGCCTCCTGGCCGAGCGCATCCCCGATGCGCAATTGGTCCTCTTCCCGGGCGCACGTCACCTAGTCTTCATCGAGCGCGCCGAGGAGTTCAATCGAACGGTGATCAAATTTCTGAACGCTTTGAATAGGAACAGGCCACCATTGTAGGAGGGTCCATCTCCGGGCACCCGCGTTGGGCGGAGCCCGATTGGGCAAATGACCAAAGAAGGCCCTTTCCAGGAGGTGGTTCTAACGATATCCCGAGGAGTTGACTCATGGAAAAAGCCAAAGCAGCCGTCATGCCAGATTTCCATCGCCCTTTAGAGATTCGCCAGTATCCATTGCCCGAAGAGATCGAGCCCGGCGCGGCATTGGTTGAGGTCGAGATGGCCGGCATCTGTGGCACCGACGTTCATCTGTGGAAAGGGCAATTGCCGATTCCGCGTCCAGTGATCCTCGGCCACGAAACGGTGGGCAGGATCGTGAAACTCGGCGAGGGCCTGAACGCCGACTGGACCGGCGCTCCCTTGCGCGAGGGTGACCGCGTCGGTTGGTATGCCGGGCGGCTCTGCGGTCGGTGTTACTATTGCGTGAACAAGCGGCAGCCGACCCGTTGCCTGAAACGCACGGCCTATGGCATCAGCTATAATTGCGACCTGCCGCCACATTTCCTGGGGGGATACGCCGAGTATCATTACCTCCATCCCGGATCGGCCATCTTCAAGCTGGATGATCTGACGACAGAGACAGTCATCGGCGCGGGCTGCGCGCTCAACACGGCCATTCATGGCATTGAGCGTATGGGGATCGACTGGGGAGACACGGTGGTCATTCAAGGCAGTGGTCCGGTGGGATTGTCGGCGCTAGCGGTGGCCAAGACGGCGGGCGCTTTTCTGACCATCGTGATCGGTGGACCGGCTCACCGGCTGGAGTTGGCCAAGACCTTTGGCGCAGACCATACGATCAACATCGAGGAGGTCACCGAGGCTGCTGATCGCATCGAACAAGTCAAGCGCCTCTCCGGCGGCTATGGCGCGGACGCGGTCATCGAGTGCGTGGGCATGCCCACAGTCGTGTCCGAAGGATTCGAGATGTGCCGCGATGGGGGCAAGTATCTGGTGCTCGGTCACTATGGCGATGCCGGGGCGACAGCTCTCAATCCACACATCATCACCAGGAAGCAATTGACCGTCCATGGTGCCTGGGCCAGCGAACCGCGCCACATGGCCATGGGGCTCGAATTCCTCAGAAAGCACGGCCGGCGGTTTCCCTTCGCGCAATTGGTCTCCCATCGCTTCCCTCTCGACCGCGCCTTCGAGGCGTTGCAAACCACCGCCCGATGGGCAGCGAGAAAAAGCGTGCTCGTGCCTTGAGCCAGAATCGCCGACTCAGCCTATATGAGGCCGGGAGGTGCTCGTAATTGCCCGATTATTATAATCGGCCTGGTGACCAAGGCAGACAACCAATATCCCTTCCCTGTCCAAAAGGCCAGCCCATCACCTGTCGCCGTTCTCGGTCCGCTCTTAGCCGGCAGTGGGAAGATAGCCATCGGAGGGATGGCCAGCACCGCGCCCCCTCTCGCTTCGGGAGATTTCTATCAACAGGCGCAATCACAATCGGTTACGGCTTCAGGCGAGGAGGCGAGATCTTTTTCTTGACTTCCAGCCCAGATTCGTCGTAGAATCCATAATCCAAAATGGAATAATCTATAATCTATAATGCTGAGCCTCATCGCCAAAAAGCGGAAGCCGCAAAATACGAGCGCCTGGGTGGCCGAAACCATTCAAGAAGCTATTTTTGCCGGCACACTCAAGCCTGGCGATCGTCTCGTCGAAGGCAAGCTGGCCAAGGATCTGGGCGTGGGCGTCTCCCCCGTCCGCGAAGCGCTTCAACGACTGGAGTATCTCGGACTGGTGACGCGCTATCCCAACAGGGGTACGTTTGTGACGCAATTGACGCCGACCGAGATCAACCAGATTTTCCGTCTCCGGGCAGAACTGGAAACATTGAGCGTCAAGTTCGCTATCGAGGGGCAGAACCGGGAAGGATTGAGTGACCTCCGAGAATGCGCCGAACAGATGATGAGGGCGAGTCTGGAGAAGAACCCCGCTAAGTTCTTCGAGTGGGATCTGAAATTTCATCACCACGTATGCCGCATGGCCAACAATCCCTTTCTGGAAAAATGCCTCCGCACGCTGACCACGCCGCTGTTTGCCTTCGTCCTCATCCGGTTGAAACGAGAACCCGAACTCTTCGACTTGATCGACATCTCTAAACAGCACCAGCAGATCGTCGAACTCTTTGAACTCCCCGATCCGGCTCAGGCTGAACAGAGGATGCGGACGATCATGGATGGATTCCGGCAGGTCATGCTCGACAAGCTCTACGATTCAGCCGACGCCGGTCGATCGGCCGAATGATGGGGATTCCAGAAACGGCCGCTTGATGAGAACGAACCAAAGGGTGATGTTGTAACCGATGAGAAAATTCGGAAGGGCGGCAGCCTATCGACATGAGTGGTGGGGGCAGGGAGTCGCCCGTGTCAGCACCCGTCCTCCGAGGCAACTCCCTGCCGGCACAGAGGGGGAGCAACTCCCCCTCTGGCACGAGACATGGATGAATGATAGCACAGATGCTCCCCATCTACCTATCGCGCTGGCCGAAGAACGCTCGTTGAAGACCACGGGAACGGAGTGGCTCTCGGCGAACGCTCTGGCCGCCCGAGAACGAGCACCGGCCATGTGATCGGCCTATCCCTAACCTGGGGAAACAACCGGCGTGAGCGGACCGCTCACGCCTCATTCATTAAGGAGGTGTTCTATGAGCACATGCCTACGTTATGTGTGTCTTCACCTCGCCGTCGCGTTTCTACTCCTTCTGAATCCCGCTTCGGGAATGGCGCAGACGGCGACGACGGGAATGATTCAGGGGACGGTCAAAGATCCCACCGGCGCCTATATCACCGGCGCTACGCTCCGGCTCACTCAGGTGGGTACCAATATCGTCCGCACCACTCAGTCGGATGACGCCGGACGATATTCGTTCCCTTTGCTCCCCCCGGGCCGGTATGATCTGGAAGTCTCCAAATCCGGGTTCACCACCATCAAACAGACGGGGATTCCGGTGCGCATCAACGAGAAGACCACCTTGGATCTCACCATGGAGCCGGCGCCGGTGGAGGAAGTCATCACGGTCGAGGCCGAGCCGGAAATCATCCAGGTGGGCGTCACCACCTTGGGACGAGTGGTAGAAGAACGACAGGTGGTCAACCTGCCTCTGGCCACACGCAACTTCACCCAGATCCTGGCCCTCTCACCGGGCGTGATTGCCAACGTCGCCAATGCCGGCGCTCTGGGTCGCAATAGCCTGGAGATCTCGGCCAATGGCGGCCGCCTGAGCGACAACAACGTTCAGATGAACGGCGCCGACGCCAATAACGTGTTCGTCACCAATATTGGAGACGGGAATGGCTCTCAAGGTGTGGCCGTTCCCGCGCCGGATACCATTCAGGAATTCAAGGTACAGACGGCGCTCTATGATGCCTCCACCGGGCGCAACGGCGGGGCCAACGTCAATGTGGTCACCAAATCGGGGACCAATGAATTCCACGGGAATGTCTATCACTTCTTCAGGAATGAAGCGTTGAACGCCAACGAGTTCTTCCGCAACCGGGCCGGGTTGGAGAAACCTCGCCTGCGGCAGAATCAATTCGGATTCACCTTCGGCGGCCCCATCCGCAAAGACCGCGCGTTCTTCTTCGGATCCTATGAAGGGAACCGCCAGAGTAACGGGGTGACCGGAGGAGCGACATCCGTGGCCTTCATTCCCCCACTGACCGATGATCGGTCTCCACAGGCGCTCGGTCGCTTGTTCGGCGGACAGACCGGTCGATTCGGCGGTGTGGCCGTGGCCCCGGATGGCTCGAACATCAATCCCGTAGCCCTGGCCATTTTGAACATGCGCCTCCCCAATGGCGAGTATCTGATCCCCACGCCGCAGATCATCCTCCCCAGTGGCATCGGACAATCGAACTTCTCCATCCCAGCGGAGTTCGACGAGAATCAATTCAACCTCAACTTCGACATTCACCTGGGATCGAACGACGTCCTGTCAGAAAAGTATTTCTTCGCTGATACCGACTCGATGGTCCCATTCGGCAGCGGGGCCAACGTTCCCGGCTTTCCCAGCACCAATGACGGTCGCAATCACAATTTCACCCTCACGTGGACGCACATCTTCAGTCCGACATTCCTTCACGAGGCGCGAGTGGGTTTCACCAGGCTCGCCGATCTGGGAACGTCTGAAGAACCCATTCGCGCTGCCGATGTGGGCATCAAGACGCCGGTGACGGTGAGCGGTCTCCCCAACATCGGTTTTCTCACCTTCGGCCTGGCATTCGGCGCGGCGCTGCCACCATTGGGGTCGTTCATCAACAACTATCAGTTCGCCGATTCCATTACCTATGTACGCGGTCAGCATCGAATTCGTGCCGGCTTCGAATTCAAGCGCATTCAATCCAATGTGCGGTTCGACTTCGATCAACGGGCCATCTTGCGGTTTTTCACCTTCCCCGATTTCTTGCTCGGTCTCCCCTTTCCCGATAATCAGGCGAGAGCACCGTTCAGCCACGTCTTCGTCTCCAGCGCCCGGGCGGGATTGATCGGGCGCGCTCAACGGATGAATGACATTGCCGCTTACGTTCAGGATGACATCGCCCTCCACCCACAGTTTCAGCTCAATCTGGGCATTCGTTACGAGCTATACGGTCAGGTGAGCGGCGCTCTCGGGCGCTTGTCGAACTTCGAACCGGCTCGAGCGCTCGCCGAGCCACCGCCGGAAGGAACCTTCTCTGGCTTCGTCATCGCTCGGAATACCATTGGGAATGAGCCCCCCGAGGTCCTCCGCCTGGATAGCGATACGATCATCGAAAACGACCTCAACAACTGGGGACCGCGTTTCGGTTTCACTTATCGCCCGTTCGCTCAGATGGAGCTTCTCATTCGCGGTGGCTATGGCGCGTATTTCTCCCGTCCGGGGACGGTGACGCTGTTCCAGACGGGGCCCAATCTGCCCTTCGCCGTGATCTCTACGCGGGTGGGCGTCCCCAACAACACGGCATCGCTTCAAGACCCGTTCGATCCCACACTACCGCGTCCCGAAGATTTTCCGATCTACATACCTCGAGTTGTGGGCAGCAACATATTCGTCAACGCCATGGATCCCAAGATGCGAGCTCCCACGGTTCATCAATGGAGTCTCAATGTGCAACTCGGCTTCGCTCGCGACTACCTGTTGGAAGTGGGATACGTGGGGACGCGGGGAACGGGGTTGATTGGCCGTTACCGTTTCAATCAGCCGCTGCTGGCCAGTCCCACGAATCCGGTTCACGGTCAAACGACCAACACCATTGCCAATGCCGCCTTACGCGTCCCCATTCAGGGGATCAACCCGACGAATTCTCAACTCCACACCAACGGATTCGATTCCATTTACCATTCCCTTCAAGCCAGTCTGACCAAAAGATTCAGCCGGGGATTGGTATTCCTGGCGTCTTACACCTGGGGTCATAGTATCGACAACCTCTCCATTGGAGACCTGTTGGCCGTGGGGGGATTTCAAGGCGACGTCCGAAACCTGGACCTCAACCGGGGATCTTCCGATACGGATCGCCGTCATCGGTTCGTGTTCAATTTCTACTGGGAGCTGCCTTGGTCATACACCGGACGCCGAGGATGGGCCAAGTTGCTCAATGGATGGGCCTTCTCCGGGATCGCCACGTTCCAATCCGGATTACCCTTCTCGATCATCGATACCAGTGCCGCCACCATCTTCGCCACCACGACGTCACGAGCCCAACTCAAACCCGGCATGACGCTCGAGGATATCGAACTGGAAGGGAGCGTGCACCGTCGCCTGAACCGCTTTTTCAACACCGATGCGTTCACCGCCGCTCCTCCCATCGGCGATGGCACGGGCTTTGGCAACAGCGGCCGCAACATCCTGCGCGGCCCCGACCAGCGCGTCGTGGACCTGGCGATCATCAAACGCACATCCATTGGTTGGCCGACGGAAGTGAGCAACGTCGAATTCCGCACCGAATTCTTCAACGCCTTCAACACGGTGAACTTCGGACAGCCGGGTAACAACTTCGCCTCACCGGCGACCTTCGGGGTCATCAACAACACCACGGTGGCCCCTCGCATTATCCAGTTTGCACTCAAGTTCAATTTCTAGTCGTCCAAATAAGGAGGGGATGATGAAGGAAAGCATGCCATTCACGAAGGTTTCTATAGTCCTCCTGATGCTGAGCTGCCTCGGACTCCTCGTTTCCGGTTTCCACTTCGTGGAGATGAACAGTGTGGTTTCCGCTCAGACGACCATCAATGAGCGTGAACCCAACGATCATCCAACACAGGCCCAGGTTCTGGGAAAGCTCACACCGGGTATGGTGGTGACCGTTGAAGGGACGGCGGGCAGTCAGGATGCCGGCGCGATGATTGAGGAACTCCAGGCCGATTGTGGAGTGGAGAACGATCAGGAGGATTTCTACACGTTTGAGCTCGATAAGAGGACGAACGTGCGATTTCAACTCAGCTTCAGGGGGAATCGCAACTTTGACGTGAGGATTTTCAAAACGACGGAAAATATCGATCTCTTCCCCGAGGGGATCAAACTCATCCGCGCGTCCACCCGCCCTCCCGGGCAGCCCGAAGACGTTGCCCCCATGATGCTGGAAGCGGGAAGATACTATATCGCCGTAGATGCCGTGGAGGACGCCAACGTCCCGCGGGGTACGTCATACACCCTCACCCTCACAGTGGGAAATCCAGACGAATTGCACCTGTTGGAGGACATCATCTGCATCGCCAGCGCCGTGACGGAGAACATCAACGACGTGCTCGTGGTGAACCAATACGAACCAACCCAGACGCCGGCCACGCTGGATTTCGTCACCGCCCTTTTCATGAAGTTGGGCGACAAACCGACCACAGCCGGTCAACGTCTCAGGGTGGTGATCTTCATAGATCCGGAAGGAGGCGATACTCCCCCTTCGAATCCGACGCCGGTCTTCGACGAGATGGTGCGCCTTTCACCGCTCGGTCCTCACGGATTGCTTCAACTCTTTCCCGACATCGATGTGCCCAAAGGAAAGGTCTACGTGGGATTCGCGCTCCCGGCCGACGCTCAAGAGAAGGGTTTCTCCATCACTACCGGACGCTCCATCTTCGGCGACAAGACGTTTCTCTCCACCGATGAAGGAGCGACCTGGGAACCGGTCAACTTCCAGGATCCGGTTACGGGAGTGACCTTCACTGCTGGCATTCGCACGCGATTCGTCTTCGAGAACGTCCCCTGAGGAGGCAGCATGATGCCGACGAGATGGAGGAAGCCATCCCTGTGGATCTACCTGATCGCCGGGCTCACCGTCATGAGCGGATTGGGCCTTTCAAGCCCGGCCGACTATCCGGTAGCGGGAGACTCATGGCGCGTCATCATTCCCGCCTATGGCCCAGAGGAGACCAGCCTGGCCGAAAAGTATCTCCGAGCCGGCGATATTGTCGTCCTGCATCCCCCCAAGCCGGAGCTGAGGGCTTCCGGACTCCCGCAACAACCCGAGTATTGGATCCGAAAAGCAGAGGCGTTGAAGGCCCGACACCCGAAGATTGAAGTTCTATTCAACTTCGATAGCATCCAGGAGTTGCGAGAGTGGGCGCCAAAACTTCCCGCCGCGGTGGATTGGATCTCCTACGACTACGAGCGCTGGCAGTTCACGCCCGAGTACAAACCCGATGAGGCACATACCCGACGTCTCTTTCGTGAAGCCCGCCGGATCGCGCACAAACACGGCAAGCGGCTGTTTTTGACGCCCATTCCATTCTTTAATCGCCGCATCGTCGAGCGGGCGCGGCGGGTGGGCGCTTTCCCCAAGGATGTCCCTCCCTGGGACTTCGGGAAGCTGGCGAGAATAGGCGACGCCTTCAACGCCCAGCTTCAATTTTCGCTGAGAGAGATCGACCACTTGACCTCGACGCTTCGAGCGATGGTCGCCGAGAGACGGAAAGAAGCCCCGAAGACGCTCTTCTTCGTTCAAGTGGGGCCCGGCCCACGAAAGGGGCGCTACACGGACGACGAGCTGAAACGAGCCATCGACGTCATAAAGCGAAGCGGCGTGGATGGCGTCGTCGTCTGGTTTGGTCCCGGAATGTCCGATTGGGGCGAAAAGGTGCTCCGGATGATGCGAGCGACGCCGTAAGGACCTCGGTCGACGGGCGCTATGGAATCGCGGAGATCCACGATCGATCGAATGGTCGTCGTCGGGAGCGTCATGCTCGATCTGCTCATCGCTCCCCTGGCTCGCATCCCCCGTTGGGATGAAAACGCCTTCGTCGAGAATGTTCGTCTCCGCGTAGGAGGATTGGCGGCGAATACGGCGCTTTGCCTGGCTCATTTGAAGGTGCCCGTTGATTTATGCGCGCGTATCGGGAATGACTCTCATGGAGAGATGATCTTTCAATGTCTTCAGAGAGCGGGCGTCAACTGTCGGTATCTTCGCCGCGATACTCGTCGCTCCACCAGTTTGGCCTTCGGGTTTGTCGGTGAGAAGGGGCGGCGCTTCTTCGTCGTCTCGCTGGGAGCGAATGCCGAACTCGGGAAGGGCGATGTACAACGCATCGACTGGAGTGATGTCGGCTTTCTTCATCTGGGAGGCTTTTTTCATTTGCCCCGCCTCGAACCGGCATTACCGACACTCCTGCCGGCACTTCGACGTCGGGGGATCCGGATCTCGCTCGATCTCGCCTGGGATCCGTACGGGCGCTGGATGCGATCTCTTCGTGCCTTGCTTCCCCACGTAGACTTCTTCTTCCCCAACGAGAAGCAGACCCAACGGTTGACTCGAACGCGAGGCTTTCGACAGGGAGCTCAGATGCTGCGGAAGGCCGGCGCGAGAACGGTGGTCGTCAAATTGGGAGCCCGCGGCTGCTACGTAGATGGCGATGAGTGGAAGGGAGTGGTTCCGGCCTTTCCGGTACGGGCCATAGATACGACCGGTGCCGGCGACGTCTTCGATGCCGCTTTTTTATACGGATGGCGAGCGGGATGGGATCTCCAAACCTGCGCGCGTTTTGCCAATATCATGGCCGCGGCCAGTACGCGAGCCTACGGAGCGACGGCGGCTCTCCCGACCGGCACGGTGGCCCTCCGGTGGATGAAGAAATTCTACGGCCCTCCGATGGAGAGGTCGACGCCGCCCGAACATCACAACAGAAGGAGGCGAGGATGACATATCTGGTTACCGGTGGTCGAGGATTCATCGGCTCGTACGTTGTGCGCGATCTGGTGCGCCAGGGCGAGCGCGTCATCGTGCACGATTTTTTCACCGATGATGGCTTGTTGGAGACGATCCTCACCCCCGAAGAGCGAAATGAGATCACCGTCATCAACAGCAGTTCGTATGACTTCGCCGAACTGGCGCGGCTCATCGTGGATTATCAGATCACGCATCTCATTCACATGGTCTCCATGCTTCATCCGGCGTCCAATGAGAATCCCGTATGGGCCGAGAAGATCAACAATCTGAGTTTCGTCAATGCCCTGGAAGCGGCCCGTCTATGGTCCTTGCGACTGGTCTGGGCGAGTTCTGTGGTCGTCTTTGGTCCACGACACTATCACCCTCAGGAAGCGGTTCCCAACGATGCCCCGCATCATCCCACGACCGTATACGCGGCCTGCAAATCGTTCAACGAGTTTCTCGCCAATCATTATCATCGGACCTGGGGCGTGGACCACATTGGACTTCGCTTCACGCTGGTCTACGGACCGGGGCGCACGCGAGGGGCGAGTTCGTTCGTCATGCGATTGATGCGGGAACCGGCGCTCGGCCGTCCGACCGTCGTTCCCTTCGCCGATGACGAGGTGGACTGGCAATACGTCGAAGATATCTCCCGCCTGGTCATCGCCTGCGCCAAAGCCGAATCGCCTCGGACGCGCATTTACAACACTCAATGCGATGTCCGAAGCGTCCGGGAAGCCGGCGCCTACGTGAAATCGCTGCTCCCCGATGCCGACATTCAATATGAACCGGGAACGTTCGGCGTGGCCTGGAAGCTCGATGCCACCGCTCTTCAAGAGGAAATCGGATTCCAGTGGCAATACCCCATGGAAGCGGGCATTCGAAAGACGATCAATTTCTTTCGCTCTCAGGCGGGGCTCCCGTCGGTCTGAGGACAGCTCTTCGGGTTCAACCCGGATCTCCTCGCTGAGACGCGCGTGGATCGCTCATCATCAAGAACGCCCGACTCTGGAAACGTTTCACCAATTGAGTGGTGAACGAAGTGGAATCGCTCGGCATGTTCTTGTCCATCGTTCTGGTTGGGACCATCACCGGAGTCCTCGCCGGGTTGTTGGGCATCGGCGGCGGCGTCATTCTGGTGCCGTTACTCACCACCGCGTTCCACATCCCCATCCACCACGCCATCGGAGTCAGTCTGATGACCATCACTGCCACATCGAGCATGGCTGCCGCCTATCATCTCAAGCGCGACTCCATTGATATCCGGTTGGGAATCATGCTGGCTTCTCCTGCCGTCCTCGGAGCGACGACCGGGGGATTGCTGGCCGGACGATTCGGCCAACGAGCGCTCGCCCTTTTGTTCGCCGGTTTAATGGTGGTGATGTCGCTCGTCATGGTGCGTCGACTGCGACGAGGAGAGCATTCCATCGTTCCCGTTTCATCGTCGGCACCCACTGAGGCGCCAGACGCCGATGAGACCGCCGGAGCCCACAACGCCTATCAGGGGCGACGCTTGCCGGCAGCGTCGGGCATTCTTTTGTTGGCCGGCCACCTCTCTGGACTGCTGGGCATCGGTGGCGGCGTCATCATCGTCCCCACACTTCGCCTCCTCTGCCGCGTCCCTCTTCGCGTCGCCGTCGCCACAGCTCACCTCATACTGGGAGTGACGGCGAGTTCGGCAGCCCTCGTCTATCAGGCGCGTGGAGAGATTCCTCCTCTGTTGATGGCGGGCACGGTGCTCGGTGCGCTCGCGGGCTCTCCCCTGGGAGCTCATCTCACCACGAGGATGCGGAGTCGGTGGATTGACGGTGTATTCGTCGCTTTGACCTTCGCCCTGGCGATGCGGTTAATCTGGTATTCGCGCTGACCACTGCCCAATGCGATCATACACCGGGCGTCACTGAAACGAGATGTTCTACTCTAGACCATCCATGCGTCCGCCGGTGAACCGGACGAGGACCATGGTCGGATTCCTCCTTCGATGGGGAACGCTGTTGGCCGGAGCGTGGATACTGGCTGGTTCCCTCTTTTTCTTCCTCGGCGAATATGCTCCAACAACTGGACCGCAATATGTGTCGGAGATCGAGCGTAAATGGATGGCCGACGAGGGGCTCTTTTTCATCCGTCCAGGGATGATGATTCTCCTCCTCACACCGGTTCTCTCGACTTTGCTCATAGGCCTCTCTTCCCTTCGCCGGCGCGACTGGTCGGTGGTGGGAGCGGTATTGATCATAATAGGCATTCTTTGGTTGAACAGTCCGTTTCGTTGAATCTCATGGGATGCCACGGAGGATGAGCATCATGCGCGAAGTATGGATCGAGTACGGGAATGCCCGCTTATCCATCCAGGTTCCCGATCACGCGGTAGTGATCACCCCGGAGATGTATCGAGATCCGCCGGCCGTCGATCCCGTGCAGGCCACCCGGGAGGCGCTCCAGAAGCCGCTCGGCCTGCCTCCCATCGGCGATCTCGTCAAGCGAGGCGACCGAGTGGTGATCGCTTTCCCCGATCGGGTCAAAGGCGGGATGCACGAGCGATCCCACCGGCGCGTGGCCATTCCCCTCATTCTGGAGGAACTCGATCGGGCCGGTGTGCGTCGTGAGGATATCACGCTCATCTGCGCCATCGGCCTTCACCGCAAGAACACCGTAGAGGAATTCCAGTCCTATCTGGGAGAGGAAGTGGTGAGGGCCTTTTGGCCTGACCGCCTGATCAATCATGACGCCGAAGACCCCCAAGGGATCATCTCTCTTGGCGAGGACGAATTCGGGGACACGGTGGAGTTCAATCGAAAGGTGGCGGAGGCCGATCTGGCCATACTGCTCGGTCACGTGCTCGGCAATCCCTATGGCGGGTACAGTGGTGGCTATAAAATGCCCACCACCGGTCTCACCACCTGGCGTTCGATTCGCAGTCATCACGTCCCTCAATCGCTCTACCGGGATGATTTCCTTCCCGTCTCGACCGGGAGTCACTTTCGCCATCAGTTGCGAGCCATTGGACGGACCATCGAAGCGAGGACGGGAAAGCGATTCTTCATCGTGGATGCCGTTCTGGGAACCGAGGCTCAGATCCTCGGCGTGTATGCCGGAGCCGCCGATGACGTGGAGCGCGAGAGCTGGACGCTCGCCGAACGACGCACTCATTTCTATCTGCGGGAGAAGTTCGACGTCCTGGTCGTCGGTCTGCCGCGCGATTTTCACTACGGTCCCGGCATGGGAACCAATCCCATCCTCATGATGCAAGCCATTGGCGCAACGCTCGTCCGCTGTTTCGACGTCTTCACGCCTGGAGGCGTGATCATTGCTGCCTCCATTTGTGATGGCTGGTTCAATGAAGATTGGTTCCCGGCCACCCGCGAAGTGTTCGAATTACTCAAAGGCGTGTCGGACCGATCCGCGATGCGCCGCTTCGAAGAGGAGGTCTCCACACGATCGGCGTACGTGACGGCCTACCGACAGGCATTCGCCTATCATCCGTTTCACGCCTTCTCCATGGTCTACATGGGCGGTCTCGCGCTGCGGCATACGAGCGCCATCTTCATCGTGGGGGCGAAGGAGCCGGCCTATGCCGAAGCGATGGGGGGCATCCCCGTCACCAGTTTCAGCGAAGCTCTCCATCGGGCGGAGAAACATGTGGGCAAGAACCCGCGCATCCTCGTGCTCCCCGGATATCTCACCAAAGCTCCCGTCCACCTGCGCTATGCGGGAGGGTAAGACGACTCGGATCCGACCGCGCGTGCTCGGATTCAATGGACCGCTTGCCTGATGGCCCTTCTTCAAGGAGAATAATGGGCTCGACCACCACACGATAACACCATAATGACCCTCTGAGGAGGAACCGATGATGACGCTAGAGGAGATTCTCACTCTCCCTGTGGAGAAATTGGCCGATCATGCGCGGGTCGGCGTGAAGATCTATCCGACTCGGGAAGCCTTATTTGAAGGCTTCGCTCGCGAAATCGCCGAGGAGATCAAATCCCATAATGCGCGCGGCGAACCCACGCGCCTCATCCTCCCCGTGGGTCCCACGGGGCAGTATCCAATCCTGGTGGAGATCTGTAATCGAGAACGCATCAGTTGGAAAAATGTATGGACGTTCAATATGGACGAGTGGCTCGATTGGCAAGGACGCCCCTTGCCTCCAGATCATCCGTTGAGTTTCGAGGGGTACATGCGCCGTCAGGTTTTCGAACGATTGGATCCCGACCTGCGCATCCCCGACGATCACATCATCTTCCCTCATCCTTTCCGCATCGATGAGTTGAGCGAGAAGATTCGCCAGGTGGGCGGTATTGATACCTGCTATGGGGGAATCGGATATCACGGACACGTGGCGTTCAACGAGCCCTGGTATTCGCAGTGGCAACGACCGAGCCTGGATGAATTTCGCCATTCCAAGACGCGCGTCGTACCTCTTCATCCGGATACCATCGTCGTCAATAGCATCACGAGCGCCGATGGCAACTTCATGGCCATTCCGCCCATGGCCGTGACCATGGGGATGGAGGACATCCTTTCGGCGCGCCGGTTGCGCTTCTACGTCTTCGCCGGCGAGCGTCATAAGACGATCTTCCGCATCGCCCTCATGGGAGAGGTGTCGACCGAATTCCCGGTCACGCTGTTGCAAGAACATCCCGATTGTGTCATCGCCGCCGACGAGTATACGGCCCAACCGGTGCGCGTCGGCATCCGTTGAACCGAGCCGGTCCGCGTCATTCTCATAGTCATCTCACCGGTGAAGCCGGTCATCGCTTTCTCACCATCGACCACTGCGCCTATGATCGCTCCGCGTCCAGAAGGAATGAAACGCCCGATCGCCGGGCTCCGTTGGTGGATTCTCGCTCTGCTGACCGCCTCCTTCTCCATCAACTTCATCGATCGGCAGACGTTCTCTGTCCTGGCGCCCGTTCTACGAAAGGAGTTCGACTTCACCAACACGGACTACTCGATCATGGTCTTCTGTTTCCTGCTCGGCATGGCCGTGATGCAGATTCCCATTGGGACATTGTTCGATCGACTGGGTCCCCGTCGCACGTTCAGCCTCATTGTTCTAGGATGGTCGTTCACGACGGCGGCTCATGCATGGGCGCGGGGGCTCTGGCAATTCAGTGCGCTTCGCTTTTTGTTAGGGAACTTCGAATGCGGCAACTATAGTGGCGGTATGAAAGTCGTCTCCCAGTGGTTTCCCGCCCGCGAGCGGGCGCTGGCCGGTGGCATCTTCAACTCCGGGAGTCTCATCGGTCCGGTCATCGCTCCTCCGTTGGTCGTCTGGCTCACGCAGCAATTCAACTGGCGATTCGCCTTTCTGGCCACGAGCACATTGGGATTCCTCTGGCTCGTGTTCTGGCTCCGGCTCTTTCACGAACCGCGTCAACATCCACGATTGGCTCCCCAAGAACGCGCGCTGATCGAGGGTGAGCCGATCGAGTCCATCGCCTCATCCGAGACGACACCCCCAATACGCCGGGTGAGCGTGCGAACACTGCTCGGTTACCGACAAACATGGGGAGTGATCCTCATTCGCGCGTTCAGCGGTCCCTTCACGCACTTCTACTGGTATTGGCTCCCTTCGTATCTTTCCGAGCGAGGACTCAGCCTCACCCTCATTGGATTGCTGGCCTGGATTCCCTATACGGGAGGCGGTGTAGGAAACGTGTTTGGCGGATGGCTGGCCGGACGTTTGTTGCAGCGCGGCGCGTCCATCGACCGGACGCGCAAGCTCTGCTTCGTGCTCGGTGGTACTTTGGCCGCCTCCAGCGCCTTCATCCCCTTGATGCCGAGCGCGGGCGTGGCCATCGCTCTGATTTGGTTGGCCATCCTGGGAGCCAATATCATCGAAGCGAACTACATCGGCGTGGTCACGGATGTTTTCCCGGAATCAGTGGTCGGCCGACTGACTGGTCTCACGGGAGTCGGTGACAACATCATGAGCATGAGCCTGATGCTCATCACGGGCATCGTCGTCGATCGCTTCTCCTATCTCCCCATTTTCATCGCCGTTGGTGTGATCCCGCTGGTCGAGGTTCTGGCTCTCTTCCTGGGCGTGCGGCGCGTGGAGCGACTCGCGCTCACCACTGCGTGATGGAGGACGTTCATCGTATGACCAACAAATACGCCAGTGCATATTGGGGCGTCGCCGGTATCCTGATTCTGCTGCTCGGCATGATTCGGGCGACTCAACCGAGCGCGCCTCAACCACTGCGGACCGGACCGGTCATGGTCAACGGCTATCCCGAATATCACGTGAACGGGAAACCCTTTTTCCCCTATATCGCCGCCTTTTTCTATCATCGCCTTCCTGCCGACCTCTGGGAACCAGCTTTGCTCAAACTCAAGGAGATTGGATTCAATACGCTCGATCTCTACATCATCTGGAACTGGCATCAACCGAGCGAAGACCGTCTCGATCTGGATGGCCACACCAATCCACGTCGCGACCTCAAACGCCTGTTGGCGCTGGCCGACGCTCTCGGTTTGAAGGTCATCCTCCGACCCGGCCCGTACATCTTCAATGAGTGGCGCAACGGCGGCTATCCGGATTGGTTGATGCGGAAGCCCGGATTTCATATTTCGCCGTCAGCCATCATCGAAGGATGGTTCCCCATCCCCTCCTCGATTCAATATTTCGACTCCGAAAGTGCGGCACGATTGTGGTTGGAGAACGAGACGCACTGGACGTACACGGCAAAGTGGTTCGCCGACGTGTGGAAAATTGCCGGACCTTTTTCTGCCAGCCGCGGCGGCCCTATACTCGCCGTCCAGATTGACGATGATCTGGCCATCGGTTATTACAACCATAATGGATCGACGTTTTGGCGATACATCCATCAATACCAGCAGCTTCTGGCGCGCGCCGGCGTTGACGTTCCACTGTTCATCAATGCGGCATTCATGCGCGATACGGCCGGTGCTAACAATCCTCCGGAAGGAGATCCCTTGTGGATCATCGGGCAGTGGTATCTACGAACGGGGACGCCCCGACTGGAGGAAGGCGACGTCGCCAGCTTGCAGTATGCCGTAGAAGTACTGAAGACGCAGCCGCTGTTTCCACCCTGGATGATTGAGTTCAACACCAACCAGTATGCCGGTCCCCAAGACACGCACGCGACGATCATCGCTCCCCCACGCGACTTGTTGCTGGCCGCTCGCGTCCTCTATCAGAATGGCTTGCGCGGCATGACCATCTATCCGGCCCAGGATACGCTCTATCCCGCCGGTTGGGAATTTCCGCCGGCCAACTATCATTACACCTGGGAATCGGCGCTGGACGTGGCTTTGCGCGAACGTCGCGAGCGCCTCTGGGCGCTCAAACGCGATGGAGCGTTCATAGAGGGGATGGGCTCGCTGTTGGCCGACACTCACGAACAAGCCGACATCGGGCTCATTTATACGCTGACGGCTTACCCACAGGAGCGGATGAGACGAAAAGAGATGGCCGAGTTCGCGCGACGTCTGGTCACCCTTCAACAACTGGCTTATCACGCTCGCATCGCGACCGAGTACATTGACCTCATGCATGAACCCGCCGACCATCTCTCGCGCTATCGCCTCGCCTTCCTTCCCGTCGCACCCTTTCGGAAAGTCACGTCCCATTCCACCTCCGGCGAGCGACTGGAAATGACGGAACGAGCTCAACACAAGCTCATCCATTACGTTCGCTCTGGAGGGACGCTCGTCGTCTTACCGGAATTACCCCAAGGTCGGGCGCTGAATGTGCTGTTTCCGCTCTCTCCGCTTGGCCTTTCTCCGGTCGAGGAACGAGTGGCCGATGTCATACTTCCGCGTGGATGGCGTGTGCGCGCGATGGGGGCGCGCACGCGTTTCCACTCTCGGAGTATCAAAAATGTGCGACCGATCGCTTTCGAGGCCGATGGAAAGACGATCCTCGGATATGAGCATCGGTTCGGTCGAGGGAAGGTGATCGTTTTGGGATTCGATTTCTTCAGTTGGGTACCTCATGCTCCGGTGCCCACTCTGGGCCGGTGGTCACCGAGCGTCGAATTGACGCCGGAGGAACAGCGTCGAGCCCTGCGCGTGCTCGACTGGTTACTCAGCGAAGCTCATGTTCGGCGAAGCGTCGTCCCACTGGTGACGAGTTCCGATCCTCTGGATGTGTATCTCTACGCAACGCTCCTGGTGTCCAACGAAGCGGATCAGCGCTATGGATTCATCGCTGTGACGAACTGGAAGCGTGGCGGGCGCCGAGCCGACGTACGCGTGACCGATCCGCGGACGAGAGAACAGCTTGTACTTCCCAATGTCTATGTGCCCGGTCGTGATTCGGTGCTGCTCCCCGTGCGCGTGCCGCTCAATCGCCTGGTAGAGAGGAATGGGCTCCGGGGGAACTTCGCCGCCGATGAAGAGCTCATATATGCGACGGCGGAAGTGACGTCGGCGCGGTTTGCTAACCGCTTTCTCACGCTCGAGCTTTATGCACCCGGTCCGGCAGAGATCGCTTTACGAACGAACGATCCACCGCTCGGCAATGTGGAGAGCGATGGTGAAATCTTATTGACCACCTATGATCGATCCACTCGACTGACGCGCATCGAGGTTCCCGCCGGTCAAGCTCCGGATTACCGACGCACGGTTCGCATCCCTTTCCCTTTCCAACCCGTGCTGAATCTGAAAGCCAACCGGGCCGTCCTTCCGGGCGACGTGTTACACGTACAGGTGGAGTTGAACAACCCATGGGAGCGCCCCTTAAGCGGTCGTCTCATGATAAAGACGCCGGATCCCTGGCCGGCGGTCTCGACCCGAGAAGTTCGCATTCCCGGCCGAACGCCGCTGCCGGGAATGCGATTCTCCCACCGATCCTTCGAGTTCCAGGTCCCGGTTCCCTCCGATGCCCTTCCGGGAAGCGAATGGGAATTACGTGCCTGCCTCCAAGGCGAAGCGACGTGGTGCTCTGAGCCGCTTCAACTGCGCGTCGTCGAACCGATTCAATGGAGCCTGGAGCCGCGGGCCGATTTTCCTCTTCGCGACGATGTTCGATTACCGACGCGACCGCCTTTGTGGGCCGTGACGCTCCCGGGCCAGATCGCATTCGACTTACGCTTGAAAAACCCGCTCCATCGAACCATCGAGGTGAACGTGCAGCCCGAAGGAAAGGCGCTATGGTTCGAACTGGATAGAGAACGCCTCCACCTCGCGCCCGGTCAGGAGACGAGCATCTCGCTCATTGTCTGGCCGCGCCCCCGACCCGGCGCTTCTCGGACGGCAACTGGCCTCTATCCGTTCACCATTCGTATGGAGATGTCGCATCAGACCATCGAGCTTCCCGTCTTCCTCGTCGGCATTCGCCGGGGCGAGGCGCTCATTTACTGGTTCGATTTCGATCGCGATGGCTCTGATGACCTGACGCTGGAGAACGAACACCTGCGCGCTATCATCATGCCC
>RFHM01000172.1 GCA_003696865.1 Acidobacteriota bacterium
GGGAACCTCCAACCGGGCATCCTCTACGACTACGTGTTATGGAACGCCGAGCAGTTGTTCATTGGTCCTCGTCGGTGAGGGGCCAGGAGCGTGGAGCCGAGAGCCAAGAGTATGGAACTGGGGGAGTAAACTCTGTGCTCCGGGCTCTGTGCTCCCGGCTTTACCCCAGTGTCATCAAACGGTAAAATTTCGCTCTCATTGAAGGCGCGATTTCCGAAAGGGAGCAGTTGAGTCGCTCGGGTCAATCATGCTACCGACTGACCAAGGAGGGGCGGATATGGATGAGAGCGAAGAAGCCCGACGGTTAGCCCGAGAGTATTTTGAACGAGCCTATAAGAAGCAGATGAACGGGGAATTAGAGGAGGCGGTTACCCTCTATCAGCGTTCCATCGAACTCTATCCCACCGCCGAAGCCCATACCTTCCTCGGGTGGACGTATAGCTTCATGGGCCGATTGGACGAGGCCATCGAGGAGTGTCATAAAGCGATTGCCATCGACCCGGAGTTCGGCAATCCGTACAACGATATTGGCGCCTATCTGATTCAGAAAGGGCAACTGGAAGAGGCCATCCCTTGGTTGCAACGAGCGATGAAAGCCAAGCGCTACGAGGCGCGCGCCTATCCCCACATGAATCTGGGACGCATTTGGGAATACAAGGGGAAGCTCATCGACGCCATGCGGGAGTACCGTAGGGCCTTGGCCGAGGCGCCAGACTACACCGAAGCCTACAAGGCGCTGAAGCGGTTGGAGAGCCGACTCAATTGAGCGCGTCGCCGGCCCCTGGCGACTTGGCAGCGATGGTGAGATTAAGTACAATGGGCATCTTTTCAACGAGGCATTTCGAGGGGAAGGGATGTTAGCCAGTTTATTAGTGCGGCCAGGCTGCTTGGAGTTACGGGAGGTCGAAACGCCTCGGCCGGGACCGGGCGAGGTCGTGGTCAAGATTCGGGCCGCCTTGACCTGTGGCACGGATTTGAAAGCCTTCTTGCGGGGCCATCCCAAGATGTCCTTGCCCACGCTGTTTGGCCATGAATTCTCCGGCGAGATCGCTCGGGTGGGCCAAGGGGTGACGGCGTTTCGCGAGGGCGATGAGGTCATGTCCGTGCATTCGGCTCCTTGTGGACACTGCTATTTCTGTGCCCGAGGCCAGGATAACCTCTGTCAGATGACGATGAGCGCCAAAGTCATGGGCGCCTATGCCGAGTACATCCGCGTGCCGGCGCATATTGTCGAGCAGAACATGTTTCCCAAGCCGGCCCATCTCTCGTTTCAGGAAGCCGCTTTGCTGGAGCCGCTGGCGTGCGTGCTTCATGGATGTGAACAGTTCACGCTGCGGCCAGACGATGCCGTACTCATCATCGGAGCGGGAGCTATCGGGTTGCTGCATTTATTAGTTCTGCGCACGTTGGGGGTGGAGAACATCATCGTCTCGGGCCGCCGCGCTTACCGGTTACGGATGGCGCGCGAGCTGGGTGCCACTCGCGTCATCGATGCGGCGTCCGAGGACCCTGTGGCGTTGGTGATGGAGGCGACCCGTGGTCGGGGAGCGGACGTGGTCATCGAGTGCACGGGTCGGCCCGAAGTCTGGGAGTCCGCCATCCAGATGGTCCGGCGGGGGGGACAGGTCGTCTTGTTCGGCGGGTGCCCCTCGGGGACGAAAATCACTGTGGACACGGGGCGGCTTCATTATGACCAGATCACGCTCACCAGTCCCTTCCACTACACGCGGGCGGCGGTGCGGCGTTCCTACGAGGTGCTGGCCGATGGCCTCACTACGGCCCGGCGGTTGATCACTGCCGAATATCCGCTGGAGCGGTTGCCCGAGGTCTTTTCTCTGTTACGTCAGGGCGAGTGCCTCAAATATGCCGTGATTCCGTTCCAGAGTGGCGAGTAGTCGGGCATGTGATGAGTCGCCGGTTCACGAAGGTCTACGCTCGGGCGACCGGCCGACGCTCGCGGCTCTTTGAGGGAAGATGAAGGTCGCGCGACTCTATCGATTCAACGACATCCGCATCGAAGACATGCCCATTCCCGAGGTCGGTCCACGAGAAGCGCTGGTGCAGACCAAAGCGTGTGGCATTTGTTCGGGAGACATCCTCCCCTGGTATATCGAGAAGAAGGCGCCACTGGTGCTCGGACACGAACCGGTGGGGGTGATCGTGGCGGTGGGAGAGGAAGTGGATCACTTTCAGGTTGGTGATCGCGTGTTCGTCCATCATCACGCCCCCTGTCTCAACTGTCGCTATTGTCGCCGCGGGCACTACAGCATGTGTATGACCTGGCGACGGACACGGCTCATCCCCGGGGGCATCGCCGAATTCTTCCTCGTGCCGGAGATCAATCTTCAGCAGGATACGCTCAAACTCCCCGACAATGTCTCTTATGAGGATGGTGTACTCATCGAGCCCACGGCGTGCGTGGTGAAGTCGCTGCGGCGGGCGGGGTTGCAGACGGGGGACATCGTGTTGGTCATCGGATTGGGCGTCATGGGGCTCCTCCACGTCTTGCTGGCGCGGGAATACGGCGCGGGAACGGTGATTGGAGCCGACAAGGTGGCCTCTCGATGTGCCCGCGCCCTCGAACTGGGCGCCGACTATGCCATCAATGTATCGCGAGAGAATGTGATCGAGTGGGTGGCGATGATCACCGAAGGGATAATGGCCGATCTGGTCATCGTCGGTCCGGGAAACCGGGAGGCCATCGAAACGGCGTTGGCCGCCGCCGGGAAGGGAAGTACGGTGTTACTCTTTACCCCCCTGCCACCGGGAGAGAAGCTCCCGGTCGAACCGTATCGGCTCTACATGAACGAGATCAGCCTGGTGCCCAGTTATTCCTGTGGTCCCGATGACACGCGCCAGGCGTTGTCCCTGATTCAGCAGGGCGTGGTGACGGCAGAGAAGGTGATCACCGATCGGTTCTCCATCGAAGAGACGCCGTTGGCTTACCGCGCTATGGCCGAGGCCCAAGATACAATCAAAGCGATCATTACATTCCCATAGGTCGAGCGGCCGACGTCGTTCGACGGGAGGAGGATGATGGAGAAGCCTGTTGATACATCCCCGGAGGGCGCGTCTTGCGAAGCTCCCTCGCCTCTCGCTTCCCCAGCACACGGGAGCGCCGAGACGCGACTGTACACATTCGACGGTCGGTTCGCCTGGTCGGGCGTGGAACCCCAGGCCTATAAACCACCATCAGAGGATTGGGCGCGCGTCATTCGCCACGTGCTGATCGGCGCCAGAGGCGAGCAGACGACGTTTCACGTCAGATATTTCGAGATTGCGCCGGGAGGATATACCAGTCTGGAGAAACATCAGCACGCTCATGTGATCATCGGGATTCGCGGCGTCGGGCGCGTCGTCGCCGGGACCGAGTGTTATGAGCTTCATTTCCTGGACACGCTCTATATCGCCCCTCAGACGCCTCACCAACTCGTCAACGAGAGCGACGAGCCCTTCGGGTTCCTGTGTCTGGTCGATGCCGAGCGCGACCGTCCTCGACCGCTCGATCAGGAGGAGCTCGAGCGACTCAAACGTCATCCGCGCACGCGCCACGCAGTGCGAGGGTGAGTCTTCACTGTGGGGTCGGTCACATCAATTCTCGGAAATGGTCGAGGATGGCGTGATGGAGCGCTTCTAATTTACTGGTGAAAAAATGATCGGCACCCTCGATGAGGACCAGTTCTTTGGGCTGGGGAATGGCCAGGAGCAGCGCTTCCATCTGATCGATGGGGCCGAATTCATCTTGGGTTCCCTGAACGAACAGCTTTGGCTTACGGCATTCGGTGAGGAAGCTGAAATCGTTCGTCGCCACGGGCGTACCGATGCCGATGAGGTGAGACACGCGATCATCAGTACAGCCAACCTGGAGACCAACCCACGCGCCGAAGGAATACCCGGTCAACACGATGCGAGCCCCGGGGAAGCGGCGTTGCATGAACGCGATGGCTGCCCTCACATCTTCTTTCTCTCCTTGGCCGAAGTCATACGAGCCGGTGCTCTTCCCCACGCCGCGGAAATTGAATCGCAGGACGGCCATGCCCAAGCTTTGCAGGGCGCGTCCGGCGCGGAAGACCACCTTGTTGTGCATCGTCCCGCCGTATTGCGGATGGGGATGGCAGACGATGGCCGCCCAACGGGACATCGATGGTTCGGTCCCGCTGGCCTCTTCCGAGGGGGGCGGCCAAAGGATGCCCTCCAAGGTAGCCCCCTGCGATGCGATGACGACGTTCTCCATTCCTCTTCTCCCCGGTTTGGCGATGGGCCGTCACAGATCGTGGCTCGGACCACGAACTCCATATTCCCGCTGTTGAGCCTAAAGATTTTGCACTAATGACTGGAATCTGGCAACGCCTCCAGCTATGATGAATGGCGTTATGAGGGGGATGTGACCGCTTGAAGGGGAAGCGAACGGATTGGGTTATGGACGTTGGGTCCGGTCAGCACGATGGAGATCACAGACTTGGAGGGATGACGATGAAACTCTGCAAACACCCCCTGGGATCACTCACCGTCATTGTACTGCTGGTGGCGACAGGATGGTCGTTCACCTCAGGAACAAAAGGTGAGGGGCGACCATCCACGCCGGCCATCACGGCTCGTGATCTCGCTTGGCATATTCGCTATTTGGCTTCTGACGAGTTGAAAGGGCGCTTCACGGCCACGCCCGGCGCGCGCCAGGCAGCGGCGTATATTGCCGCCGAGTTTCGCCGTTATGGATTACAGCCGGTGGGAGACGAGGGGAGCTACTTTCAGCATTTCCCGTTCATCGCCGGCGTCCATTTAGGCGATGCGAATCGTCTGGAAGCCACCCTCAGTGGACGCCTTCGGCGTTGGCGCGTGAAAGAGGATTTCATGCCGATGAGTTTTTCCACCGAGGGTGCCGCCGAACTGGAAGCGGTTTTCGTCGGTTATGGCATTTCTGCGCCGGAGGCCGGATACGATGACTATTCGGGCGTCGATGTGAATGGGCGGCTGGTGTTGGCGTTGCGGTATACGCCGGAGGGGAACGATCCTCATGGCCGATTCGGCCGTTATGCCAGTTTTCGCGCCAAGGCGTTGATGGCCCGCCAGCACGGCGCTCGAGCCATCGCGTTCATCGCCGAGGCGGAGGATTTCCAGAAGAGCCGGTTGTCGCGGTTAGAGTTCGACTACAGCTTCGCCGATTCCGGGATTCTGGCGCTGGGGCTCAGCCGGAGGGCCGCCGAAGAGATAGTCGGCGCGGCGGGGGTGAGACTCGATGAGCTCAAACGCGCCATCGATGAAACGCAACGCCCACATTCGCGTCTCCTGTCCGGCGCGCGCATTCGGCTTCAGGTGGATCTGGTCAAGGAGGAGAAGCGGGCGGCCAACGTCGTCGGGTATGTGGAGGGCAATGATCCGGCCTTGAAAGACGAGGTCATCGTCATTGGGGCGCACTACGATCATCTCGGATTGGGCGGGCCTCACTCGTTGGCGCCGAAGCAGGTCGGCCAGATTCACAACGGCGCCGATGATAATGCTTCGGGAACGTCAGGACTGTTGGAGTTGGCCGAGGCGTTGGCCGCCGAGCGATCCACGCTGAAGCGCAGCGTGCTGTTCATCGCGTTCTCCGGGGAAGAGGAGGGACTTCTGGGATCGAGTTACTACGTGAAGCATCCCATCATTCCTCTGGAACGGACGGTGGCCATGATCAATCTGGATATGATCGGTCGGTTGCGCCAGAATCGACTCATCATTCAAGGTTTGGGCACCTCGCCGGCATGGAAACCGCTCATCGAGGAATTGAATCGGACGGCGAAATTCGATCTGAGAACGGGCTCGGGTGGCGTGGGCTCCAGCGATCATACCTCGTTCTACCTGAAAAATATCCCCGTCCTGTTTTTCTTCACCGGAGTCCACAGCGATTATCACAAACCCACCGATGATGCAGAGAAAATCAACGTCGACGGCGAAGCTCGCGTCGTCCAATTCGTCCACGAAGCGGTGCTCCGGATTCAGGCCTGGCCGACGCGCCCGGCGTTCACTAAGGTGCAACCGACGATGCGGCCGAGTCGAGGGTTTCGCGTCTCGCTAGGGACCATCCCCGACTATGCCGAGGATGTCGAAGGCGTGAAGTTGTCGGGCATCCGCGAGGGGAGTCCGGCCGAGAAGGCCGGCCTCCAGGCCGGGGACATCATCGTCCGGGTGAAGGACATCCAGATCAAGAACATCTACGATTATACGTTCGCTCTCGGCAAGCTCAAACCTGGCGAGGAAGTGGAGATCGAAGTCCTCCGAGGGAAACAACGTCTGGTCCTCAAGATCGTGCCGGCGGCGCGATGATGAGAATCCACCACGATCACGCGGTGTGACCACTCCACTGAAACTCCGGGGTCTGGGACGACCTCACTGTGGGCGCTGGGCGTTCAACCGAATGATGAACGTGGCGCCCTCGCCGGGCTGGCTCTGGACGTCAATGGCCCCCTGGTGGGCTTGGATGATCTTCTTGACGGAAGCCAATCCGAGGCCGGTCCCGTGCGTCTTCGTGCTGAAGAAAGGATCGAAGATCTTTCCGATGATGTCCGGTGGAATGCCCACGCCGGTATCGCTCACCACATATTCCAGCGTCACGAGCGAAGCGTCAGATGGAGCCTGGGGAGTGACTTCATCCTCGGCCGGCGGTTTTTCGCGTGCGGCGACGCGTAGTGTGCCGCCATCGGGCATCGCTTGGATGGCATTGAGGATGAGGTTGAGGAAAACCTGTTCCATCTGATTGGCATCGATGAGCACCGGTTCCAGTGGGAGCTGAAAATCCCGCTGGACGGCGATGTGAGCGGCTTCCAGTTGGGGCATGAGCGTCTCCAGAGCGTGCTCCACAGGCTCTACCGGATCGGTCGGTGCCAAAGTGGGGGGAGCTGTGCGCGAATAGGCCAGCATCTCCCGAACGGTGGTATCCAGACGGCGCAACTCGGCAATCAGGCGCTCAAAATATCGCGCTTCGCGTTCGCCGTATTGCAGGCGCCGTTGAAGCAATTCCAGACCGCTCATCATGCTGGCCAAAGGATTCTTGATCTCATGGGCGAGCCGGGCGGACATCTCACCGATGAGGGCCAGCGGGGTGAGGCGGTATCGTTCATGCTCGAGGGCGCGAATGGCGGTGACGTCGGTGAACACGCCCACCGCTCCCATGAGGGAGCTCCGTTCATCGGTCAATGGCGTGACGGTCAGAGAAACGTACTTTCGCCCTCCACTCTTGGTGTGAATCTGCGCTTCTTTCAGGGTGACCGTTTTACATTCGGCGAGCGCTTCTTCAAAAGGATCGCCCCGTAAAAACAGTGACAGGCCGTCTGGACCGAGACGCTGACCGAGAGCTTCGCTTCGCTGGTAGCCAGTGAGTCGTTCCATCGCCGGATTGAACAGGGTCATACGCCCCTCCTGATCAACGGCCACCACGCCAGTCGTCAGATGTTCCAACAGCGTCTCGTGAAGGCGGAGAAACCATGGCGAGACGTCGCCTGCGGCGCGGTCGGGACTGGCTCGTGGGGTGGATTCATCGAGGCGCTCCACTCGTTCCACAGTGCCGGCGATGCGGTGAGCGAGGATGGAGAAGAATTCCGTCGAGTAGTGAGAGAAGTGTCCGGGTTCTCGCGAACCCAGGACGAGGAGTCCGGTCATCCCGGTCGCATGCGGTTCACCTTTTCCGAGGGGGAGGATGACGCCGGAGTGGATCCCTTCGGCTTGAAGGAGTTCCACCAACCGGCGATGTCGAATCCGAGGATCGGTCTCCAGTTCGGCGACGATGATCGGTTCTCCCCGATCCAGTCCCGCGATGCTCCCTTCCACCTGGTCCAGAGCGAGTTGGCGGCCTTGGTCGGCCAAAGCGCCATTCAGTCCTCGATGTCCGAAGAGCCGCAATTGGTGTCCCTCCGGTTGGTGAAGGAACAGGGCGGCGTGACTGGCCTCCAGTGATTCGGTGAGGCGCTGGAGCAGTTGGTCCCAAACGTGCTCCATGCTGGTGATCTCGCCCGCCGATTCGATGACCGATTGGACCATGGCCATCTCTTCGTGACGCCGCGAGACGGCCTCTCTCATGCGCGATTGTTCGATGAAGCTCCCCACGCAATAGGCGAGGACTTCGATGAAGGATTGGTAATCCTTCTCGGTTGCCCGCGCCTCATCAGTGAACAACACGAGGAGGCCGAGGCTCTTATCGAGCGCCTTCAGGGGGACGATGAGAGCGGCGACCAGGTGGTCCTCCTCGTCAATTAACGACTGCACCTCCGGGGGAACGCCCTCTGACCGGTGCACATCCTCAATGATGAGAGGTTCACCGCTGATGGCCGATCGGCCGATGGCACCCTCGCCAAGTGGGATGGGTCCCCGTTTGGCCAATCGCTCGATGGGAGCACCGCGTCCCACGATATGAATTAACTGCTGGTGTGAGGAATCTAGCACCCAGAGGCCGGCGGCCGCGGTGGACCAAGGTTCCATCAGTTTCTCGACCACCGCCTCGCCGATCTGCTCGATGCTCGCGTCTCGCTCCATGAGGGTGAACAGGTGGGAAAATACATCCCATCCGCTGGGGAGACGCTCCATCTCGGGTGCAGGGAAGGAGCCAACGTCCATGGGACGATCTCCGGAGAACGCGGGGGCCACAGAAACGATTCCAGCGGGCGCGGCGGCGGCCAAGGCGATGAGTGTCGCCAGTTGGCGGACGAAGAATTCGTCCTGTTCGGAGAACGGTTCCCCACCACGTTTATCCGCAAAGTAGAGCGCGCCGATGATCGCTCCTCGGGCGCGCAAAGATGTTCCCAGGAAACTGCGCACGACCGGATGGTTGGGAGGGAAACCGGTGAAACGAGGATGGTGGGCGACGTTATCGGAGCGGACGGGATCATCTCGATCCAGGAGAAGACCCATCAGTCCGCGGTCTGGCGGCAGTGTTTTCATCGCCTCGAGGACGGCCGACTCGATGCCGGCGGCGATGAGCGATGTGATCTGTCGCTGCTCATCGAATCGGGCGAGTACGGCGAAGTCCGAGGCGAGATGGTGATTGGCCAATCGCACCAGTTCTTCCAGGCCGGCATCCAGCGAATCGGCCTGACGGAGCAACTCTTGGGCCTCCTGAAGGAGCTTCATCTGCTCTTGCCGTCTCGTGACCTCGTCCAGTCGTTGCCGCGCCAGTTGTTCCATCTCCTGAAGGGACCTGGCGCTGAGGACATTCTCCAACTCGAAACCAATGCGCCGGGCTATGGCGGTGAGAAACTTCACGTCGCGTTTCTCCAGCGTGATGGGTTCTCGATGGAACAGGTTCAGTAATCCGACGACGTTACCGGCGCGATCGACAATGGGAACGCCAGCGTAAAAGTCCAATTCATTTTCTCTGAGAAATTGATCCTCGGGATACACCTCGGCCGCCTGAAGGCAGACGCTGTGCTGGGCCGATTGGAGGACTTGTTGACGGGGCGTTCGTTCGATCGGAAACACTCCCAGATTGGTGGTGCGACCGGCCAGATGCATCGAGCGCACGGTCGCCATATCCCCCTGTATTTCCTCGATGCTACATACCCGAACGCCGTAGAGTTGAGCCAGCGATTCGCTGATGTGATTGAGAAACTGTCCCAGATCGCCAGAGGGGAGGAGCAAAAGCTGGGTCAGTTGATGCAAGAATTGATTCTCGGCCTGCAACTGGGCCGTTGCACTCTGGGCTTGACTCCCGGCTTGACGTAATGCCGAACTGAGCGTCATCTGGTGGGCGGCGAGGGCCACCTGGACGGCCACCGTCTCCAGGATGCGTTGTTCCTGGGCGGTGAGCTGGCGGGAGCGAGCCACTGTGGTCAGGATGAGCACGGCTTCCAATCGCTCGCTGAGGGCCGGGACGAAGATGAGCGTGTGGATATTCGCCGATTCGAAGGTTGGTCGGCTGGCGGCAACCAGTGGGTTCCTGGTCGGATCATCGATGCGTACGATCTTCCCTTCCTGAAGCTGCGCGAAGAGTTCGGGGGAATCCGATTGTCGAAGGGGCCAGCGCAGAGGAGGGAGTTGGGGGCGGTGATAGCCCGCCCGCCATCGGAGAATATCGCTGGTTGGATCGCACAGATAGGCGAGACAGTGGTCCAGGTGCAGTTGCTGTCCCAGTTGGTCAACGAGCCATTGAAGAATCTCGTCCAGATCGAACGACCCGCGCAAGCGAAGGGCAAGCCGGTGGACGAGGACATCATCGATGGCATCTGTCGGCTCAGGAGGTTCTGATTGCTTCTCTTTGAACCACTTTTTCAATACCATGTTGAAACCCTCTTCATTCAGAGATAATGAGCCTTGAACGAAAGCGAGTCAAGCATCATCAGTGGCCGATGAGGCGACAATCTCGCTCACGCTTTGGGCTCGTTGCCGCGCCTGCAACAGAACCAGACCGAGCTTCGCCTTGGCCGAGGCGAGAAGCAGAAGGAAGAGTGATTCTCCCGCCTCGGAGATGATGAGATAGCCGGCGTCACCTTGAATGAATGATTGGTGGTAAAGGCCTCGGCCCAAGCGCTCGGTGGAGCGATGACAGGCCTGAATTAGGGTGCCGAGGGTCTCCATTGTTGATGATTCGAGCATTGCTTCGGGCAACGTCGAGACGAGCACATGCCCTTGCTCATCAATCAAGGCGCCACCTTCTATGTGCTCCAGAGGAGCGAGCGCTTGGCGGATGGCGTGTCGTTGTTTTTCCGAGAGTTGAGGAGGGCCGGTCTCAGGCGCCTCTTCCCTGGAGGGGGTAATGGGTGGAGGGGGTGAGGCGGATTCCTTCTTCGTGGTCGCTTCACTGACCTCGGGTGGGGAAGCTGGCTCGGTCGGCGGATGAACGTCGCGCGGCGCTTGAGTCGCTTGTCCGGAGACTTGACGAGGGCTCGGCGCGTGGGCGAGCGGTGTCGTGCTCTCTGTCGCTTCCGTCAGCGATTGAGGCTCTGAAGTTGCGCCCCCCTCTTCCCGAGGAGCGATGATGGCGTTGAGCAACGAATCGAACTCCCGGAATATACTTCGGTGAAGGACTAATTCAGCGGGGAGAATCTCGTAGTCATCGGACCTCCAGCTCAGCATCCGAGCCAAGGCCTCCTCTCCCTCCAGGAGCGGGCATGCCGCGTGAACGATCTCGCCATCTTGGAAATAAATCGTGCCCTCGGCTTCGGGAGTCTTCACTCGAACTGCTTGGTTGGAGCGACTCATGTGGAGCAGATGCAGGGTGTCAACGAGGCTCAGAGAAGAGGGCGGCGGGGATGCTCCCGTCTCGCCGGCCCGACCAGAGAGCAGAGCTTCTTCGATGGCCGACTCCAGTTGTTACATGGAGAAAGGCTTTTCCAGATAGAGCAGCGATCCCCGTTTGATGGCTTCTTCTCTCAGTTCAGGAAGATCATAGCCGGTCATCAGGATGACGCCCAGCCCGGGATGACGGGCACGAATCTGATGGAGCAATTCAAAACCACTCATGCCGGCCATCTTGATATCGCTGATCACGAGATCGACGGGGTGGTGTTCGAGAAACTCCAAAGCGCGTTCGCCAGAGTTCACCCAATGAGCTTCGTAGGGAGGAGAGGCCTCCCGAAGATTTTCTGCTAACCATTCGGCAAAAAAGTTCTCGTCGTCAACAACGAGAATGCTGACGCGCCCATTCGGTTGGGACATGAATCCCTCTCCTCATGTATCGGAAACAGCTATGACTCAACCCGGTGGCGCCAATACGTGTTCTCTCACGCTTTCGGCGTGATGAGAACGCAAGGGCCGGCGGCCGGTGATGTTCAGTGGGGTCTCCCCGATCGGTGGCCGCTGGGGAGGCCACGAATAGATCCATTGTGTATCCCGACCGAACGTCCGGTGCGGAGTCCTCCGTGAGATCTCCCCCCAGTTCCTCTCCAGTAGCCGGTCGATGGGACGCGCTTCATCGAACCACGAGGTATACCGGCTGTGGGAGGGAAGCGGCGCGACGAACCGACCGTGGGAGTGATGGCTCGACCGTATCCGAGATCCCCCCTGAGGTGCCGAGTTCTCTTGTATATGGAGAAGTTCGGCTTAACCTTCTTCGCCCGCGGTGGACGATGAGAAGGCGGCATCCCTCCACTGTAACCTCCTGGATAGGCACCTGACCAGAAACCGCTCCAATTTCTCCAGCAGGGGCAGCCATAGTAACCAAATCCGTAAACTGACCAGAACGGATATCCCCAGGGGAGGAACGTGTAGCAGCCAAAAAACGGATCATACACCCAAGTGCTTCCCCAGAAATTCACGCCACTCCAGTAGCGAGAGCGTCGCAAGACGGCCTGGTTAGCGGCCAGGAGAAGCTCCGCCCGGTCGGCACTCCAGAGGTCAAATTCATCTTGCTGAGCGCGTGAGAGTTCAGCCAGCTCGGAGCTCTGGGTGTTCACCAGAACGGTCTTATTCTTTTTGATTTTTTTCAACGTCCCGTCGGTTTGGAGGATCCAGGCCTCTCCTTTACGGACGATGAGTCGTGTCCCGTCTGGGGCCACGTCAATGCGATAGAGCCCGTCCTTTTTGATTTTCACCACCGTGTGAGGCGTCCGGACGCTGATGGAGAACCCTTTCTGTAGGTTGCCAACCTCCAGAATGGCTGAGCCAGTGAGGAGTTCAAAGGCCGTCGCCGCCAGATCGGTGCTCAACATCATGATCTCGGCCGACCGGCCGAGGCGAAGATAGGAACCGGGACTCAAAAGTACTTCAGCCTTTCCCCACGCCTCCGTCTTAAGGTGATCGCCCTCGGAGAGACGCGGCAAGCTCATCGCTTCAGCGCCAGAAAGCGAGGTCCAGTTTGGATCGCTACTCGGACGATAAGAGACCGGCCCGGTCGTGTAATTGATGGCCCCAGCGCGTGCCGAAATCACGTACTGCGCCGAGACGGATGCTTGCGTGCCAGCGAGCGCGATGAAGGCCACGGCGATCAATATAAACTTTCCCTGCCTTTTCATAATCCACCCCCAGCTTAAAGTACCATTTTATGGAGTTGGATGTCAACGCAACTTGACCTTAGAGTAACTTCTGGGAGTTCATCTCGTCGTTCAACCGGTTGGGGTAGGCTTTGGGCGACCCGCAAGATATCGTTGCGTCACCTGTTGAGAAGTAGGTATACTCCCATTGCCATGGGAGTGTTCCTGTCGCCAGAACCCGAAGTTCGGTTAGTCAAGGCGTTTGAAACCCCTTTTCAGAATGCTCTCGCTACGGCGCGAACGTGCTATTCGAGTCGCGGCCTCATCACCGATGATGAGATCACCATGGAGAAACATGGTCCGTTGGCCAAGAGCATCTATCGCGCCGGCCATCACACTGTGTTCACTCACGCCCATTTCCAATTCGCCTTGAACAATGTGTCGCGCCAGTTCATCTGGTCGTTCTTGCATAGCCATCCGTTCTACAATACGGAGCAGGTCTCACAGCGCTACGTCGAGGTCAAACCTGAGAATTTCGCTATTCCGCCGCTGCGCGGAGCGAGTTTGAGTATCTATACGGAGACGATCAAGAGCCAGATGGAAGCCTATCGGACGCTCACCGATAGGCTCATTCCCGTGGTCGAGAGCGAGTATGGGAAACTCTTCCCTCATCGAGATCTTCGGGAGAAGAGATATCATCGTGTCATCGTCAAGCGAGCCTTAGAGGTGGCGCGCTATGTCCTCCCCGTTGCGACACTCGCCTATCTTTACCATACGATCAATGCCATTACGCTCCTGCGCTACTATCGACTTTGCCAGCAATATGACGCGCCACTGGAGCAACGCCTCGTCGTTCAGAAGATGGTCAACGAGGTGCTCAAGCAAGATCCGCTCTATGAGACGATTCTGGAGACTCCCATGGAACTCCAAGAGACGCCAGAATACGCGTTTTTCGCCGCCCATCGAGAGGCGACCAGTCGGCAAGCGAGGAAGACGTTCATCGAGGAGTTCGATCGGAGTTTGGATGGACGCGTCGCCAAATTGATCGATTATAAGATCAGAAATGAGGCCGTGCTCGCCGATGCCGTGAGGGAGGTGTTGGGGGTGAGTTCCACTTCGATGAGCGACGCCGAGGCCATCGAGCTCGTCTTGAACCCGGCGCGGAATCGGCTCCTGGGCGAATCACTCAACTTGACGACGCTCTCCAAGTTGACGCGAACACTGCATCATCCGGCCTACACCTTCCGCAAGAAATTGAGTCACACGGCCGATTCGCAAGATCAGCGTCATCGCATGACGCCCGGATCGCGACCTTGCTTGATCGCCCATCTCACTGATGAGCCCGATTTCGTCACTCCAGCGTTGATCAAGGTCGATGATGGCATCCATCGGTTGTATATCGAGACGATGGACCGTTCCTGGGAAGGGATCAATCAGCTCAGACGACGGGGCGTGAGCGAGGAATTCGCGCTCTATCTCCTGCCCAATGCCGTCTCCATCCGGTTCACCGAATCGGCCGATCTGCTCCACCTTCATCATAAGCATGCTATGCGGTTATGCTATCTGGCGCAGGAAGAAATCTGGCGGGCATCATTGGAGGAAGCACTCCAGATTCGCGAAATTAATCCGCGAATTGGGCGTTATCTGTTACCTCCCTGTACCCAGCGAATGCTCTCCCGGACGCGGCCGTATTGTCCGGAAGGCGATCGTTACTGCGGTGTGCGCGTCTGGGACCTCGATGTGTCGGAGTATCAACGCCTCATCTGAGCCTCGCAGGGACCTATTGGGCCGAGATGTGTGGTGAGGTGTCCGTGTACAGGTATCGCTTGATCTTCCGAGTGGTCGTTTTGGCAAACTCCTCGTCGCGGAGGGTGAATGATTTCACCCGTTTGTAGGGGGCGAGACGGGCACAGTGTTTGTTGATTTCCTGGCGAATGATCGCTTCGATCCGGTCGCGAGTCAGCACTTCCCCTTGGCGGCCGAAATCGATATCGAGTTGCTCGATGTTGGGAACAATGATGGCTTGGACTTCAGCTGCCTGAGGGTCAGGGCCACCCCACACGAGACATTCCAGGATGTACGGGCTCTTCATCAACTCCAACTCGACCTCTTCGGGAGAGACGTTCTTCCCCCCTGGGGTGACGATGAGCGCTTTCTTGCGCCCACGGATATGGAGGAACCCATCCTGGTCGAAGAATCCAAGGTCGCCCGTTCGCAGCCAACCATCCTGGAGCGCTTCGGCAGTGGCGGCGGGATTACGATAATACCCTCGCATCACGTTATCGCCCTTGATCCACAACTCGCCATCGACGATTTTGTACTCCATGCCATCCAAGGGTAATCCGACGGCATCGTCCTTGAACGCCTTATCCCGATTCACTGCCACCAAGGGAGAAGCTTCCGTCAATCCGTAACCTTGAAGAAAATCGATCCCGAGCATACGGAAGCCGCGGGCCACTTCCGGATCCAATGGCGCGCCACCGCAAATGAACAACCGGAGATGACCGCCGAGACGTTTATGGACTTGAGCAAATATCCGACGCCTGAGGTTGAGGCGGAGGAGTTTTTCCGAGCCCCACGCCAGCCCCTTTCCCAGCTTGAATTTGAATTTTCCTTTTTGTTCAATCGCCGCCTGGATGCGTCGATAAAGTGCTTCGTAAAGAAGAGGAACGCCGAGCATGACCGTGGTCTTGGTCTCGGCCATGTTGTCAACGACTCGACGAAGATTTTCCGCATAAGCGATGCTACTGCCTCGATACAGGGGAACGAGAAATCCACAGGTGCACTCATAAGCGTGGTGAATGGGGAGCACCGAGAGGAATCGATCTCGTTCGTCGACGTATACGGAGCGGCACGTCTGCATGATGTTGGTCGCAATATTCTTGTGCGTCAACATGACTCCCTTCGGCGTCCCCATCGTGCCGGAACTAAACAGAATGGCCACCAGATCATCGGGAGCGACCGTGGCCTCGCGAAATCGTCGATCCCCCTTTCTCACAAGGCGTCTCCCCATCCTGAGCAAGTCGGCGAAGCGCTCCACGGCCTCCGCCTGGCGTGGCGCTTCATCGATAGTAACGATCACCCTGAGAGAGGAGAGGCGAGGCTGCATATCGAGTATTTCGTCAGTATACTTGGGTGACGTAACGATGACATTCGCTTGACCGAAGTGAAGTAAATGGAAGATTTCCTGGTGGCGGAGATCCTTATCGATAGGAAGACAAATCGCGCCAATGCACGCTGTAGCCAGGTAAGTGATTCCCCACTCAGGGCGGTTTTTCGACAGGATGGCGACTTTATCCCCAGGCTGAAGTCCTCGTTCGAGGAATCCGGTGGCGAGAGCTTCAACCTGTTGATAAAGGTCCCGGTAAGTGAAGGAATGCCATTGGCCATCAGCTTTCCAACGGAGAGCCGTTTTCTTGGAGAAGCGGTGACAACTCTTCTCCAAAAGGTCTCTCAGATCGGTGATGGGCTCTACCGGGTAGTAAGGGTATTGCGCTCGCATGATATCTCCTCGACAAGATCAGGCATCAAAGCATGAGGATTATCATCAGCACGGTTGATGGTACTGGAAACGCGCTCGGGGCCGGCATTCTGCACGCTCGCACCCGGCACAGTGACTTTCAGAGATGGCCATCTCTATTGGGTCAGATGCGATTTCTGTTGTCGCATCGCCTTCCTCACCCCAGAGAATACGGGTCACGGCACCTCAGGACTTGTATCGGTGGTCGCCGCAGTTGGTGGTTTTTCCGGCTGCGAGAGCTGCCGATCCACGTAGTGACGCTGGCATTCGGCGTGAGCGTAGAGCCATTTATCTTGGCTCGCTTTATGCTTGTTGAATACCACATAGTACTCGAGTTCTCGATCAATGGGTTTCATGCAGCGAATGCAGAGTGGGACTTCGGGCATAAATACCTCCTTCTTTCTTTTGTCGTTGGAAAGTATAGGAGGTTGACCAGAACGGTGCAATACTGGGCGGGGGACGCATGTGGAGATTCGAGTTCACCTGCCCCCACATCTAGTAGTTGGGGAGGGAGGGTGAGGCCTCGTTGATGACGCGGTGCATTATACAACCGGTTGTGGTTGGGGGTGTGCCCGAGGGCAGGATTAACGTTGATGGGAGGCACCACGCGTCTGATAATAGAAATTATGCCCCCATTCAGTACACGCACACTCACAAGCCACCAATCATCAACCGGCATCACGGGACATCACCCCACGCTATATACTGGTGCTCTCTAGGGCCTCAAACAAATAGTTTGACATCAAGTGAGGCTTGATGATATACATAAGAACTGGGCTTGAGGAACATACCTCATTCCCACGTAGGTGAGATCAATGCATGTGGAACCCCCTCTGGTGAAACTCATTCCTTCGGATGCCCCATGTGGTGTGAAGGTCGGGGATGTTTCTCCTGAAGATGATGAAGATGAATCTGGTGCTGGGTACTCCGCTAGTCGCCCCACAGGGTTGTGTATCCCCTACGTTACATAGAGCCATATCGCGTGGCTCAGATACGAGCTTTTTATGATGCAAGGAGAACAACGATGACGACAGCCCAAATAGGAAGTGAGGTGACCATCCACATTACCGGTCGATTGGCCGATGGAACCCTCATTATCTCAACTCAGGACGCCGAGCCGTATACCTTTGTGGTGGGAGACGAAGCCGTCCTTCCCGGTATAACCCAAGCTCTAATAGGCATGCGACCTGGAGAGTCAAAGGAGATTACCCTCACCCCAGAGAATGCCTTTGGCCAATGGCGCGAAGATTTAATCATTCAGGTCCCCCGTAGTGAACTGGTGACGGATGAAGAGCTCCAACCTGGCATGGGGCTCAAGATTCGTGACGCCTCCGGCGCGACGTTCAATTTCCTCGTCGTGGAAGTCACTCCAGAGGTCGTCACGCTGGATGGGAATCACCCACTGGCCGGTCAGACGGTTCACTTCAAATTAGACCTCATCGGCATTCGGGACACAGATCAATCAATTGATTGATCCGGCACCGACCCGCCGCGGATCAGATCGAGGAGATGAACCTATCTGCCGATCACTCACGTTCCTTTTCTCCACCAACCGAGGCGTTCGTTTCGGCTTTGGACTCCCAATAGGAGGAAGGATGAATCGTTTTTGCCAGATGCGTTGTTGTGCCGCGTGAATCGGCATAGCATCGCTTTTTAGCCAGCCGCTTCCTAGCGGCACGGAGAAAGGAGCTCTATGTCCACGAAACTTTTTGTCGGAAATCTCTCATATGAGGTCACCAGCGAAGAACTCGACGACTTGTTCAGCCAAGTCGGTGAGGTGGTCTCGAGCTATATTGTCACTGATCGTATCACGGGCCGATCCCGCGGATTCGGGTTTGTGGAGATGGTCTCAGCGGAACTCGCCCAGGCGGCCATCGAGCAATTGCACGGTCAAGAATTTCGGGGTCGCAACCTCGTCGTCAACGAGGCCAAACCACGACCAGACCGTCCCCGTGGCGGGCCTGATCCCTATCGCCCGGGTGGTGGACGTGGGCGAGGAGGTGGTGGTCGCCGCCGGTCGTCCCGTCCCCCTCGCTGGTAGCTCTCCGGAGCCGCCGCGCCATCGGAATAATGAAGCTCGGGCATCTGGCCAGTGGCCACTGATCGGGGACTGGTGTATCAGGGGTTCGTCCTGCGATTGCCGGCCTTCAATTAAGCCTGCTATTCGATTCGGATGTCACCACTCCCCGTTCGAAGCTCGACTCTCGGACCGCCGCCACCAACAGAGCCTTCTAACCCGTGGGGTCCAACATACCCGCGGACGGTCATAGGATGATCCGTCCAGATTCGCCCCGAACCGGTTTTGACGTATAGATCGAAGGCCGCGTCTTCGGGTAAGCGAATGGTGAGATCGCCAGAGCCCGAGTGAAGACTCCAGTCATCTTCTGGCGAGCCCTCGGCGGTGATGCTCCCACTACCAGTGTTTGCCCGGAGGGCGCCTCGTACACCTGTGAGGCGAATATCGCCCGACCCACTCGTCACCTCCACGGATTCAGCACCTGCGAGTTCGACGTGGATGTCGCCACTACCCGTTTCAGCTACCAAAGGACCGCTCATCTGCTTCGCTTCGATATCTCCGCTTCCCGTTCGAACATGGGCGGCCCCTTTGATCGACGTCACCCGAATGTCTCCTGAACCACTTCGAGCATGCACCTGCTTGTCAACCCGGGAAACCTCCACCTCCCCTGATCCGGTTTGAGCGCTGACTGGACCACCAACACCATCAATGGTGATCTCACCAGATCCCGTGACGGCAACGACCTCCGTCGCTTTGGGTACTGCCACATCATAATCGATGGTGATCCAACGCCAGGGAGCCTCATCTGGCAATCGCTCGATCCGAATGCGATTGCCATTCTGCACGATGGGAGGATGATCTTCCACCTCTCTCACTCGAGAACGGATCTCGGCCATTCGACTCCACTTCCTTCGTATCCTGACCGTGCCTCGAATCACCACTTGGCCCTCTCGCCCAGTGTGGACGAAGATGTCGCCCGAGCGCGTCTCAACGCGCAGATTGACGGGACTCCCGACAGTTAGCGTCCGCTCGAAGTGTCCGTCGCTGGTCTGGGCCAGCGCGTGGCCGGGAGCAAGCATCGCGGTCAGAAAAGCTCCTAAGATGCCGATTCTCCATCGCTGATTGATCATGATACCTCCCTTCCTCATGGAATCATATCAGGATACGATTTTGTGCAGTGGAGGTTCGACGTCAGGCTATTGGCTTGGGTGAGGAACCGACTCCCGGAGGTACCCGCGGATTGGTTCTTCGCAGATTGAAAGGCAATGGGTGATTTTCGCTGCTGGCTCTTTTGGACGCCCCGAAAGACGGAGATTGGGGAGGGGCTCATTTCGCGTTACATGTTATCAGACGCAGGTTCAGACCGAATGAACGGTAAGCGACTTACTACAGCCGGAATAGGACCCTCAACGGTTTGAACCAGCACTTCTTGCCCTGGATCGAGGAATTCCCGCCGCACGTATCCCAAGGCGATCACGGCATCGAGCCCTGGCGAATAACCAGCACTCGTGACGTAGCCGATCTGTCGATCTCCTTTCCAAATGACGTTGCCAGACTCCAGCTCTGCCTTCCGGCTCAACTCCAGCCCCGTCAATGCCCGGTTCACATGGCCACGAAACTTTATTCGAGCCACCGGCTCATATCCAATGAAACACCCCTTGTTCCAGTCCAGCGCCTCATCCAATCGCGCTTCCTGCGGGAAGTGCGTCTCGTCCACGTCAATACCATACCACGGGATGCCCGCTTCAATGCGGAGGATATTCAATGCTCGAAACCCGACCGGCTTGAGGTCCAAGGAAGCGCCCAGCTGCATGATGCGCTCCCATACGGAGCCAGCTTCGGCCATCGGCACCACTAATTCGTATCCTTGCTCCCCGGTTTCGCCCACCCGCATCAGCCTCATAGAGACGCTGCGCGACTCGTGATGCCCCTCTTCCCCGTCAAGCTTCACTCGAGCCTCCCCATGGCTCAATTCCTCATCGAACGTCGGCTCCTCGCCACAGACGGTGAGCAGGAGCTCCCTCGACCGTGGGCCTTGAACGAGCAGCTTGGCCACAGTCCCGGAGACGTCCTCGATCTCCACTTTTTGCATCAATCGGTACATCTCCAACTTCTCTAACAGCGGGTGGCCGGCCGCCGGTTCGGTCTCAAGAAAGACAGCATCACCGGCTATGAAAACATTCATTGCCGCGATAACCTTTCCCTTGGCCGTCAACAGCGTGGCCCGGCATCCCCGGCCCGGTGAAAGATTTTGAACATCGTTCGAGAGGATGCGATGGAGGAATTGGATTCGCTCGGGCCCACCAATGCGTATGGTCGTTCGATAACTCACATCAACCACTCCCACCCCCCGACGCACCGACCAATACTCCTCGGTGGGATGGGAAAAGACATCAGGAACCGTCCACCCCTGATACTCGGTGAACGTTGCTCCTTGGGCTCGATGAAGCTCATATAGTGGCGTTCTCATCGCGACCTCATGTCTCCAAAGAAGCCATTCTCGCTGACGAGCAAACATGCCATAGAGAGTGAGCGGGGTCAAGGAGCGTGAACAGGCTTTAAGGAACGATATCTACGGAGCGATTACGGAAAGCGATTGCGGGGCGATCTCGATGGTCACCGGCAAATTGCAGATGTACTCTCCATCGGCGAACAGCTCGAGGTGGTCAACTGACGAGAGGGTCACACATCGGGCGCGGCGGATCTCGACCGCCGGGTGGTGGATATGCGTTCCCGCATAGAGCCGCGGGAACTGCTGGAGCAATTCAACCCGGCTCGCTTTTTTCACCAGACACACGTCGAGCCATCCGTCATCCGGCTTGGCTTGAGGAAGGATTTTGAGCCCGCCTCCATAGCTGGAGGTATTCCCCACGGCGACGAGCGTCATCTCTCCTCTAAACCGGTACGCGTCACACGTCACCTCCATGTGCCTTGGCGTGAATTTCGACAAAGCGCGTAACGCGGCATAAAGGTAAACGGTCTTGCCCGGCAACCACCTCGATCCCCGCTGAGCAAGGCGATTGACTTCGGCGTCAAGTCCCACTCCGGCAACGCTCAGGTAGATTCGAGGACGGTCCTCAGCGCCCCCGAAACCGACGCGCGCGACATCGACCGGCCGGGGCTTCCCCCGCTGGAGGACTTCGCAGGCCGAGCGAATATCGGTGGGCAGGCCGAGATGGCGCGCGATGTCATTCCCCGTTCCCACAGGAATCACGCCCAAAGCTGCTCCCGAGGAGCTGAGCGTTTGAACAATATGATGCACAGTCCCATCACCACCACAGGCGACAATGACATCGACGCGTCTGTGGACGCCCTGTCGAGCGAGCGAGATGAGATGGTCTACGCTCTGACTGACACAGAATTGAGCCCCTCTCAGGCCTTCGACAGCGGCTCGGATGTCAGGAATGCGCCGGGCACATCGACCCCGCCCGGCGCTGGGATTGGCAATGACCAGCAGCTTCATATCCCCCCGATGACGAAATTGTCTCGGTTTCTGCTCGTGAGACGGGTTCCTGTTGGTGGATTCACCCGCCCGGAGGGAGGTTAAAATAACAGACCGAAGAGAGGCAAACAAGGGGTCAGCGGGCGCTTTCCCTCGCTGGCCGCGGCCCTCCCTCGGCAATGTGGGGTGCGCGCCCGTTCACCGACTCGCCGATTCCAGCGAGGTGGTGACGACCGGGCGATGGAGGCGCTCGGCTTCCAGAAGCCGGGTATGGATCTTTTCCGCCTCATCGATTCGGCCTTTCAACCGCAGCGCCGACTCCAGGTTACCCAATGCTGGGACCGATGTAGGATCAAGGTGCACGGCTCGTTCCAGATGAGCCAGTGCTTCGTCGATCCGTCCAGCGCGTAGCAGTAGATGGCCAACGTTATTCTGAGCCGCCGCCTCGCCCAATGCCCGGGTGAAGTGGATCAAGGCCTTGTCCCACTTCTCTCGCATCGCATAAGCCAGAGCAATGTTATCGTGAGCGCGAAGATCGTCAGGATCTAACTGGAGCGCTTTCTTGTAATACTTGATGGCATTCTTATACTCCTCTTCCAGGAAGTAGGAGTATCCGATGTTGTTGTAGATGCGACTATCATTCGGCGCCAAAGCCAGAGCCTTGAAGTAGGCCTCACGAGCCTTGTCGTGATGACCGCGCTCATCCCAACAGACACCGAGTTCGATATAGGCTACAGGAAGATCGGGCTGGAGCTGGATGGCGCGCCGAAGTTTGGCGATGGCCAGATCATACAACCCACGCATGCGCAGTGTGCGTCCCAAGAGAACGAATCCATAGGTGAACCGGGGATCCAGCGAGGTGGCCATATCGAATTCGTAGCTGGCTTCTTCCAGCAGTCCCTGTTGCAAGTAGAGCCGGCCCATATTGTATCGCACCACTGGGTCGTAAGGCTTGACGATAGCCAGTTCACGGTAGTGAGCCGCTTCATCGGGTGCGATGCGTTCGTCATGACTGCGATAGCCCGCGCTGTCTTCGATCATGACGATCGGCTTCACTTCTTTAGACATCCGCTTAGCCAGCCGATTCGGCGACGGTCGTCCCGGCCGTCGGAAGACAGTCCGAACACCGGCCACGGTGCTCTTGACCGAGTAAGCGGCGGGCTTCACGACATACTTGCGAATACCAGAAAGAAGCCGACGAGAGCACCCCATCGTAGGACCAAATAACAAGATCAACAGGCCAATAGCAATGACTTTCCTCGGTTTGTTCATAACCAACCTCCCTTAGCTCCCGACGCCCGGCTTCCCGGATTGAGATCCATCTTCCCGGGATAATGGGCGGGAATTGGCGACGGCTCCCTGGCCTGATCATCGGCGGCGGTCATCGAGACCACATCGCCCACTTCCGTCGCCGTTCTGGCGATCGTCCCCGCAGGGAGCTCGAGCACGCTGGTCGCGGCCATCACTGGAAGGACCAACCGGCGGGGCTTGAGCTCGGAGATCAGTTTCACCACCCGACCGTGTCGATCCAGAAAGAGGACATCGATGGGAAATCGCATACCAAACGTGTGGATGCTCTGACAGGGGATGATCCAGAGCCCTTCCCCCGGATCTAACGCCGTCCGGCCCATCAACCCGATGGCGCGACGGAAGAAGGTATCGGCCACCCTCAGGTTCGTCACCAACCACGTTTGTCGCGTCCGGTTATATGCTTTCACGCTCGTCCTCCACGCTATGCCATCGCCATCACTTCCCCATGGCCGGTCGCATGATCTCCATCACTTGAATGAGTCCCGGGCCCAAGAGCACGATGAGGATCGTGGGGAAGATGAAGAAGACCAAAGGGAAGACCAGTTTAATGGTCGTCTTCGCCGCCGCTTCTTCGGCGCGCTGCCGTCGTTTCGTGCGCAGTGTATCGGAAAAGACGCGCAGTGCCCGGGCAATGCTCGTGCCAAATTTATCCGTTTGAATGAGCATGGCGGTGAACGACTTGAGATCCTTAACGCCCGATCGTTCGCCGAGATGTCTCAACGCCTCCTCGCGGGGAGTTCCGGCGCGCAGCTCGAGCCCGGTGATCTCGAATTCTCGCGCCAGATCCGGGTGCACCGTTCGTAACTCCTGGGCCACTCGCGCGAGCGCCGCGTTCAAGCTCAGCCCCGCTTCCACACAAGAGACCATCAAATCCATGGCATCGGCCAAGGCATTCCGAATGGCCAGCTGCCGCTGCGTAATCCGCGAGGAGAGCACCAGCGAGGGCCCCACGAATCCGACCAAGGCCAGGACCGGCAAGAGGAAGATATACCGAAGCATCGCCGATCCCAACGCAAACATTCCGATGAACGGCAAGGCGAGCATCAACAATATGCGAATCCCCGTGTAGATGAACATGGCATTGTCACCATAGTAACCCGCCATGATCAATCGACGACGCAAAGCCTCCGAGGCCGAACTGGTCGCTCGGCCAAACACGCGCCCCACGGACAAGACGAGCCGAGTGAGGAGTTGATCGACAGCCTCCTTTTTCGCCCCGGCACCCTCGACCTCCTTGTCGGCCGGCGATCTCACTCTCTTCCCGGTACGGAGACGCGTCAGCCGCTCGGCGACCACCTGCTGTGTCTGTGTGGAAAACAGCGAATAGACGGCCAACACGAGGAGGGCCGTTGCCAAAAACGCTCCGATGGTAATGAGATGAATCATATGCATCCTCCCGACAGCCGGCATCAAATGGCCAGTGGCCGTCCCGGCCATCGCTCCCAGGTTACTGACCCGTCATCACACCTTGATGTTGATAATCTTGCGAATCATGAGAATACCCAGTCCCTCCATGATGAGTCCGCTGACCAACATCATTCGCCCCAGCGGATGCGTGAACAGCAACTCCAGATAATCCGGATTGACAATGTAAATATAGAGCGCCAGGGCGAAGGGGATCGATCCGATCACCCATCCGGTCATGCGTCCCTGCGCCGTATAGACGCGCACTTGACCCAGAATGCGGAATCGCTCCCGAATGACCTCGGCAATATTCTCTAAGATCTCAGCCAGGTTCCCTCCCGTCTCTCGCTGAATGAGCACGGCGGTGACGGCCAGTTTCAGATCCAATACGGGGACGCGCTCGGCCAGGTGTTCCAAGGCGGCCTTTATGCTCATACCCAGATTGATCTCTTCGAACGTGCGGCGGAACTCCTTGGCGATGGGATCGGGCATCTCACTGGCCACCGTCTGCAGCGAGCTGGTGAAGGCGTGCCCGGCGCGCAGCGCCCGAGTGATCAAATCCAACGCATCGGGCAGTTGTTCCAAAAAGAGACTCAATCGCTGTTTTCGCATCCGGTAGAGGTAGAAAATGGGCAGCGCCATGGCCAGCGCACCAATTACTGCCGACACGAGCAACGAGCCGCGGAATATCCAGCTGAGCGTGCCAGCCGTGATGGCCAGACCCAGGCATAACATGATGAGCTGGAGCGGTCGGATGTTGACGTCAGCTTGCTCAATGAGCCGATAGAGCTGATTCCCCAGATCGGACTTCAACATGAACCGATTGAATGGGGAGAGCTGATTGAAAATGTCCTCGCGCAAGATCTGGAGGTTCTCATCAGACTGGGCGGCCTCGGATCGCAAGAGACTCTCCAACCGCTCGTCGACTTTCTCCCGCAAGGCCTGCTGTTCCTTGTAGAAGAACATGTAGATGGCCCAGGCCACGAGGACGAACGTGATGAATGTCAATATGGTGATCATGTTCCCTCCTGTCACCGCCGGGGGTTGCTCCGGTCCGATGATGAGCCCGAGCAACGGACCTCCGGAGGCGCCAATGACTACAACATCTCTCCATTGACCCCGAGTTCCTGTTGGATCAACTCTCGGAGATAGTTCGCCTTCTCCTCCAAGCTCGTCTCCACCTCGATCACCTTGGGCTTCTCGCCGAGCTCCAAGGTAACGACATACTTGGTGACGACGATGCGATCGTTATCGGAAAACCCTTTCAGAATATCGATCACTTCCTTGGTACCCAGACCGGGTCCGGTGGCCGCTTGGGGAGAGAGCCGGGCATTGATCGATTGTGAGAAGGCCTTTTGATTCTTCAGAATGAACGACTCGTAAAGCTTCACCTCGGCATCGAGTCCGGTGGCCCCTCCCCATTCCTGAAAGTCCTTTTTCGCCTTCTCCAAGTCACCATGGAGCAAGAAGTACAGGCTGTGCAATTTCATGATTCGTTCCCACTCCTTCGTTTGTGATTCGTTCATGTCACCTCGAAGATAGAGCTATTCAGGTGGTAGCCGTATCGCCTCAGACGATCGGCGAACTTGGGGCGAATGCCCGTCGGTCGATGAACGCCCAACACACGACCATTTTCGTCAACGCCCACCCGTTCGAACACAAAGATCTCCTGCATGGCCACGACGTCGCCCTCCATGCCCACGATCTCGGAGATGCTGGTCACTTTTCGCGCGCCATCGCTGAGTCGAGCCACTTGAATCACCATGTTGATGGCCGAGGCGATCTGCTGCCGCATGGCCTTATCGGAGATATTCAATCCGGCCATCGAAACCATCGTCTCGAGCCGCGCCAAAGCGTCGCGCGGAGAGTTGGCGTGGATGGTCGTCAGACTTCCATCGTGCCCGGTGTTCATCGCTTGCAGCATGTCCAAAGCCTCTTCGCCACGGACCTCGCCAACCACGATGCGATCCGGTCGCATGCGCAAGCTGTTGCGCACCAGATCGCGCTGGGTGACTTCGCCTTTGCCTTCGATATTGGGGGGACGGGTTTCCAGACGCACCACGTGCTCTTGTTGCAGTTGCAGCTCGGCTGAGTCTTCGATGGTGATGATGCGTTCGTCAGCGGGGATGTAGGATGAGAGGACGTTCAGCAGCGTGGTTTTGCCGGCCCCCGTGCCCCCCGAGATCAAAATGTTCAATCGCGCCTTGACACACCCTTCCAACACAAAAGCCATGGCCGGCGTGAGCGTGCCAAAGCGGATCAACTCGTCCATGGAGATCTTGATGGTGCCAAAACGCCGAATGGAGAGCGATGGCCCGTCAATGCTGAGCGGCGGGATAATGGCATTGACGCGGGATCCGTCCGGCAACCGCGCATCGACCATGGGCGAGGACTCATCGATGCGCCGTCCCACCCGCGAGACAATGCGATCGATGATCTGCAGTAAGTGTTCATTATCCTTGAAAATGACGTTCGTCTTCTCCAACTTACCATAGCGCTCGACGAAGACCTGGTTGTATCCATTGACCAGGATATCGGAGACAGTGGGATCATTGAGCAGGGGCTCCAGCGGGCCTAATCCGAACAACTCGTCGCGCACCTCGCTGACCAGGCGCTCGCGCTCGGCCATGCTCAGCGGGATGGCCTCCTGCAAAATCATGTCCTCGGCAATGCGCGTGATCTCCTCCTTGAGGACCGACGGTTCGATCTTATCCAATCGGGTGAGATCCAGCCGCGAGATGAGGTTGCGGTGAATGTGAGACTTCAACGCCTGATAGTCCTCATATTCGACCCGCTTACTCTGATGGGCTCGCTCACCGTCTCCCGCCCGTCCCACTGGGGAGGGTGCCGCCCGCCCATTGCCTTGGAGCCGTTCTCGCAGCGACGAGGTCATCGGTGTGCATTCCCTCCATCTAACAGTCCATGACGCTCGGTCCTACACAGATAGCGTGAACCCCTGCCGACATCACCGCTCGACGCCGATCCATCTCTCACCTGACGCACCACCCCATCGATCCGGTGAGGGTGCGCCTCGTCATGGATGGTTCCTGGATGGATCAGCATGAACATGCCTCTACCCTCCTAACAAGCCACTGAATAAATTGGAGAGACTGAATCGCTTCCCATTCTGGGCGACCATCTCCACCTGTCCGGCCAATTGGCCGGCCAGATCCATGAATTGCTTCACCAACGCCGACTTGGGTTGCGAGACGACCAACGGGTTGCCCATGTTGATGGAGGTGAGGACCGCCCGATGATCCTCAGTCAAGACGGTTTCGATCTTCGTTCCAAACACCTCTTCGACCTTCTCTAACGGCACGCCGTCCCGCTTATCGTATCGATTGACGACCACCTTGACTTTTTCGTCGGTGAAGCCCATCTTCCGGAAAACCTCCAGCACGCGCTTGGTGCAGTAGATCGAGGGAACGTCCATCAGCGAGACGACAAAGACCACGTCGGCCAGGTCCAGCGCCGTGACCGTGTTGGCGTCCAACACGTGTTGACAATCAATGATCACGTATCGGAACTGCGTGCGCAGCATGGAAATGATGCGCTGCACATGACTCGGTTGAACGTCATCGGCCTCTTCCACGCGGAGTGGAGCCGGCAGGCAGTAGAGCTTATCGCTGGTGCGCAACAGGAAACTTTTGAGCAA
>RFHM01000173.1 GCA_003696865.1 Acidobacteriota bacterium
AATCTGGACCAACTGGCTGGTCGGAACAGCGCCGGTCGTCGCGCAGCTTCCCGAACTGCAACTGCCGACGCCCGCAGCCTGGATCACCGGCAGACGAATCTGGCGCTCGGCGGCGGCGGTCAATTCTTGCCACTCCTCATAGTTGTAGACGCAGCCGGGATCGCCAGCCTGAATATCCCCCGTGTAGGACAACGACCGCGCCCGGCACCCACCGCAGTAGTGTTTGTAGTCACACACGCCGCAGTGGTCGCCGCGATCATCCCGATCTGACAAGGTGTCGAACAGGGCATTGTCCCAGATCTCCTTGAAGCTCTGGCGACGGATGTCGCCCACTTCCTCGGAGGGGATGTACACACAGGCATTGATGATCCCATTGGGTTGAATAGAACAATAGCACCGACCGGCCCCACAGCCTCCGATGTATCGGGAGAGCACCATCGTCTTCTTTCCTTCGCCCTTACCGGCATGTCCGGTGGCGAACACACCTTCATCCGAACCGTAGACAATGCACGATCGCCCGAACTGCGGAGCAGTGGAGATGATGCTGATCTTGCCCTCCTCAAGATGGCGATGGAGCTTCCGCATGAGCAGTTCCCGCTGACCCGGCGTCATGTCATGATGCATGATTTCCTTACCCCGTCCCACGGGGATGAAATTGAAGTGAGCGAACGTCTTGCACCCTAAGTCGATGGCGAACTGGACGGCGTCATCGACGGTGTGCACGGTCTCGCGGGTGAAGCACATGGCCATGCCCGTGCGAATGCCCGCCGCCACCGAATTCTTGATGCCTTGAATGGATCGCTCCCAGGCTCCCCGCATCCCTCGGAACTCGTCGTGCTCCTCGGGATTGATGCTGTCGATGCTCACCTCGATGTACTTGACGCCCGCTTCTTTCAGCCGCGCGCACATCTCCGGCGTCAACAGCATCCCATTGGTCGCAATGGTCACGTGGAAGCCCCGCTGCCGGCACTTCTCCAGAACGTCCCACAGATCCCGGGCAATCAGCGGCTCTCCACCAGCGAAAGCGACAAAAGGTACCCATTCATCGGCCATCTGATCGAGCAGGTCCAATTTCTCGTCGGTGGTCAACTCGTCGGCCAAAGGCTTGTGCTTGGCATCCTGATAGCAGTGCTTGCAGGTCAGATTGCAGGCCTGGGTGATGTTCCATACTACGAACAGAGGAGCGGTGAACCGTTGGGGCACGGTCAGGCCATAGGTGGCAATGCTCTTGGCCGTCAGGACCAGAGACTTGACCGTGGGTGGATGGTGGAACAGATGTTGCTTCATCGTCTCCTTGTCCAGACCGGCCTTCTTCAAGCCCAGATCGATGAGCCAGTTGGGCAGAGCCCAGCGCCACCGCGTTCCCCTGTCCACATCGGGATTATCATAATTCTCGCATAACTTCTGTAAGAAGCACTTGCCGTCGGCATCCGGCTTGGTCATCCAGAGCAGGGCTTTCCGAACGCTCGGCTTGCTCAAGATATCTTCCAGGGCGTGATTCACTCGCGGAAGGCTGGTCGTCACCTTATCAGCTTGTGGCCGTTGATACGTCATCACCTTGCGTGCCGATGTTCCTATGTACATAATCCTTTCCTCCCGACTAAAGTCTACTTCCACAAACTCAATGGCAATAAGACACCAACTCCATTCCCGAGACTGTGTAAAGCATCTCGTCCGGTCATGTCAGTGGTTTCCACCACATTCACGGTTACCAGAGAGACGCAGCTTGAGATCGCGGCCTGCCGCTTCCTCGGACAAGCCTCCGTACTACGGTTCATCATCTCACTCGTCAAGAACCACCGTACCCTCATTGGCCTCAAAAATATCATAGGCCTAGGTCATTGTCAACAAAATCATTAACAAAGTAAAAATTCCTCGCCCGATGGCCGCCCCTCCGGCGTAACCGGCATGAGCGCGCATCCTCCCGACCCCCTGCCGAGGGTCGGGCAGACGACCCCGACGCCGCCGATCTTGCATCACCGGGCGAACAGAGTAAGATTAGTCCTCGTATGACCGAACGCTCGCTCAATCGCATCTACTCTTCGCGCTCCATGCGCTGGCGCTATGAAGTGTGGTTCTTGCGCTTCCAATTGGCCGATGGTCGCGGGGCCTGGTGGTTTCGCTATCTCCTCATGAATCTGGGGCGACCGGGAGGGGGCGGCTGCCCGGGTCATCGACAAGGCCTGCCCGTTCAGGTATGGGCCACGTGGTTCCCGCGTCAAGGGAGGCCTCAGAGCTTCATCCAGGGTTTCCGACAAGAGGAACTCTCGATGAGCGATCGGGGAACGAGTCCATTCTACCTGAAAGTGGGAGAGAATCGTATCGATGAGGAGAGTTGCCGAGGTCGGCTTTCGGTCGATGGTCACCGACTGACGTGGGAACTTCATTATCGATCGACCGTGCACACCACCATGACCGAGGTAGGGTGGATTGGCTTCTCTCGCACTCCTCACACCGACGCCACTTTTTCAGGAACCGTCACATTGGACGGCCACACCTTCACCGGTGATCCGCTCGGCTTTGGACTTCAAGGCCATAACTGTGGATTTCGCCATCGACACCTGTGGAATTGGACGCACTGTCTGTTCGCCGATGAGCCGGGGGGGCCGATGAGCACATTCGAAGCGCTGGAGTACGAAATGCCCCTCGGTTTGCGCTTCAGGAAAGCACTGCTCTGGCATCGGGGCACACTCTATACGTTTCGGAGACTTCGAATGATCGTCCGCGATCGGCACCACTTACAATGGGCGTTCACCGGCGTGCATAAGGATGGCAGCGTGCTCACCGCCGTCATCGACGGCAGTGGCCCATCAATCCACCGCCTGCCGTACTTGAAAACCGACTGCTCCGCCACGTTTGAAGTGGCCAACAACAGTCTGGCGCGAGCGACGCTCTACTTTCGCCGTCCCGGACAGCCCGTGGAGCAGTTGACCACGGACGGTGGAGCTGTGCTGGAAATGGCCGGCGATTAATCTCTCTTCATCATGGGAATACCATGACTCCGGCTCAGGAGGTTGAACTATGGCACAAACCATTCCCGATCACTATCTGGATCTCTTCGAGAAACGGGCATTCGCTCACCTGGCCACGCTGATGCCCGATGGACAACCGCAAGTCACCCCTGTCTGGTGCGATTTCGACGGCCAGCACATCCTCATCAATTCGGCGCGAGGACGGCAAAAGGATCGCAACATGCGACGCGATCCCCGCGTGACCCTCTGCATTCAAGATCCCGACAACCCCTATCGTTATCTGGAAATCAGGGGCCGCGTCGTCGAGATCACCGAACGGGGCGCCGACGCGCATATCGATCGTCTGGCCCAGAAATATCTGGGTGTCGAACGCTATCCCTATCGTCAACCGGGCGAAGTGCGCGTCCTTTACAAGATCGAGCCTCTCCACATCAGCGGATTAGCCTGACGTCATCCCGGGAAGCACGGGCGCCCTCATTCCCCGAACGGGTTCTCAGAGGACTCGAGAGGGATGGACATTGGATCACCATCTCCCAGGAGTTGTTGATCGACCCTTCTCTGCTCCCGGTCGATTCCCCGGCTCATCTCCTTGAAGGACCGCCCTCATCTCACCATCGTGGTAACGATGCCCGATCCGTGTCCATTCATCCCGGGATCGTTTCGGACCACACGCGATACGTCCGACCACGAAAATAGAACACGTCCGTGGCCTGAGCTTGTAAAAACTCCCGAACCACCGCCGCCTCAGATGGGCCGACTTCTACTTCGCTCCAACCCCACTGGATGCCCTCTCCCCCAGAAATCCCTCGAGCGATGTCAATGTGTTCATATGGCCAAGGCTCGACCGTTTCATCTCGGCGCGGCTCATCTGGAAAGACGATGAGCCGAAGTCTCTCCAAGCGCATGGTGCGCCAGCGACGAACAGTGTGCACAGTGAGATATATCCACACGCTCCCCAACGCGACGGGCACTTGCCAGAATGATGTATGAATGTAAAATGGTGATCGTGCCGCATCAATCGTCGCCACCCATATGATAAAAACGGCGACCGGCCAGCGCCATCCTGCTCTCCGCCCACGCAACAATCCCAAGGCGAGCAAAACGAGTCCGGTGACGACAAGCATCGATCGCCGCTGAAACCGCTCCTTCTCCCGACGCCAGCTCACCGCCGCACCAACGAGAGCCGCCTCGTCGCTCAGGTGGAGGACCGAGGAGAGAGCTCGCTTCACCGAGCCTCCCTCCAATGACCTCCTGACGAACTGAAGGAGCCGATCCCGGCCGTATTTTTCCTCGACGAATTGAAACAGCTGCCGAAACTGCCGATACTCTTCCGTCGATCCGAAGTCTCGAATGATTATCCCCCCCGGTCCTTCAATGGCCGTTCGCACCCTTCGCTCGCCACTGAAATACACGGCGAATCCTTCCATGAACCAGCGAGGGAGGGTCCGGGCGCGCGCATATCCCACTGTCATGAAACAGAACGCATGGACGAGTTCGTGGGCGACGGTTTGCTTGAATTCCTCGGTAACGAAGGCGCGCTTCATAGCCCCCCAGAACGTCTGCTCCTGATAAGGAAGAGCAATGGCGATGAAGCGGCAGGGAAAGGCCACCCCCACGGTCTCTGGATTCAATCCATATTCACGGCGCATTGCGTCCTTGTCGGCATAGAGCTTGATGAAGAGGAATCCAGCCGGTAATGCCAGCTTCATCTCACGCTGCCACTTCTCGCGCAGGGTGGCGTGAACACGTCCAATGATGGTCTTGAGCCGCTGCGCGCTGACCGGATCTATGGGCGATGGCATCTGCAGAGCTATCCGACGGTCGATATAGTCCTGTTCCCAGCCCGATGCCGGTTGAGCGAATTCGAGAAACAGCGCCGTCAGTCGCCGAAGTCGCTTCGGGTGGGTGACCTGACCGAGGACGCCCCGAGAGATCGCTGATTCCTCCATTGCCGACACCTCTTTCAGAACAGCGGAAAGATGGGCAATGCGATCTTCGACAGCTTGCGGCGTCAATAACGTCGGATTGGCGATGCGATCGTAAACCTCCTCCTCTGAGAGCCGATCGCTCAACGGGGTCAACGTTTCACCGGTGTTCTCCGTGAGCCAAGCGTGCCTCGAAGGCAGAAGCCCATCACTCGGAACGATCACTGGGATGAGGATCAAAAAAGGGATGATGAGCATGGTTCGGCTCCTTCTCCCTGGCCGGGGATCATCACCCCAGGATGGTCTGTGAAACGACGGCCCGCCCATATCACTCACGATCGAGAGCATTCTCCGGCGCTCAGCGGAAATCGTTCATCCAGTGATCGGGCCTCCCTCAAATACGCTGAATCCAACCAGAGATCACTTTCACGATCTCCTGCCAGACATTCTCCTGAGATTGACCGCTCTGCTTGGGAATGCGAAATGAATGATTCCCGCCCTTGATAATGCAGACCGATGTGGGCGCTTTCAGGGGCTTCAAAACCTGCTCTAATAAGCTCAGTTGACAAAACGGATCGCGGGAACCAGAGATGAATAGCATCGGACAAGAAATCTCCCCCAAGTGGGCACTGCGGATTTTCTTCGGCTGATTGGGTGGGTGAAGGGGATAACCGAGAAAAATGAGACCGGCAAATTCTCCACCCTGAGCGGCGAGATGGGAGGCGATGCGCCCACCCATCGACTTGCCGCCGATGAACAGGCGTCGAGGCTGAAACCGCTCATCGTCGCGCACGCGGAGCCATACCGCGCGAAAGGCCCGCTCCAGTTTTGCCGCCATGTCAGGAGCCTTTTTTCCTTGTTCCTTGTAGGGGAAATTGAATTTGACGGTGAACAGCCCTCGGCGAGCCAGCGATTCATGCACATAGCTCAGCATCGGGTCGTTCATATCCGTCCCCGCCCCGTGGGCCAGAATGAGCGCATCCGTCTCCCGGAGACGAAAACTTTGAGGGATCGCCCACACCGATGAGACGGTGGTATACTCGTCAACGACGATTCTTCTCTTCTCTATCCTCATGATACCTTTCCTTCATCAAAGCCCTCTTCCTCCTCGATCTCAGCGAATACCCCCGCACGACAATGAGGCTTCAACCCAGGACCACTATCGCCACAGCGACCGTCTCTTCGAGAGATTCCGACCATCGCCGGGATGCCTCCCGATTCCCCCTCGCTCTATCAATAGAGCGTCCAGGCGAGCTTCGTTCGGTATTCCTCGGCCAGCTCGCTGCGCTCACCGATGATGTTGAAAATAGTGAGCATCGCCTTACGGGCCGCTTCGTCCCGGTAAGTTTTGTCCTGACGTACAATGGCCAGGAATTCCTCCAAGGCATCCTTGTACCGTCCTGCAGCGGCCAGGCAGCATGCCAATCCATATCGAGCATCGAGATCGTCTGGATTCTCCGCCAATCGTTGACGACAGGCCTCCTCCCCACCGGCGGCGCGGCATTCCTGCTGAAAGGTGAGAGCCTCCCTGATGTGTTCGGCCTCCACTCGTTCCGGCGCCAATGGAGGAATGGCCGCCAAATGCCGCTCCACCTCCTCCTCCCGACCCTGCATCAAGGCCAGCCGCGCCAATCCTAAGTGGGCGCCAGCGTGTTCGGGATCGATCGCCAAAGCCTGCTCGTACGCCTGCTGAGCAGCGGCGGCGTTCCCCTCCTGCTGGAGGCGGTTTCCTTCGGCGACGAGTTGATCGGCCTTACTGGGGCAATGCCGACGCAAAAACTCTCTCACCTCATGCTCGGGCAATGCACCGATGAATTGATCCACAACGCGCCCATCGCGAAAGAGCATAACGTTGGGGATACTCATAATGCCCAGTTGTGCCGCCAGATTGGGATTGTCCTCAGTATTCACCTTGGCCAACAAAAAGGCCCCTTTGAATTCTTCGGCCAACTTCTCCAACACGGGCCCTAATAGGCGGCAGGGCCCGCACCACGGGGCCCAGAAATCGACGACAACCGGAACCTCACGTGATCGCTCAATGACGTGGCGTTGGAAGTCTCGTTCCGAGACTTCCATAACATATGGTGACACCGTTTCACTCATCTTTTCTCCTCCAACTCCAGCTTATCGTACTTCGTTCGGGCGAGCAAGGAAGACGGAACGAGCGAAATCGCGAGATTCCCCGTCACCCTCCAGCCCGATCGGGAATGGACTCAGCGTGTCTGCCGAAAATGCTCCATCATCGACTGGACTTTCTTTCTCTCGTTCACTATGCTGGCCTCCCGAAAGGAGATATCTATGCGAAAATCACCATCTCTATGGCTCGCCATCTTGGCCTTCGGGCTCTGCTCGTTGACCGCCTGGCGAAGACCCGATCCTCGAGCACAGGCGATTCTGGAGGCCGTGGCCAACTATCGCCGCCAACATGAAATGACCATCTTGCGAGAGCTGGCCGATTTTCTCTCCATTCCTAATGTCGCCACCGACCGGGAGGATATTTGGAGGAACGCCCGTCACCTCGCCGCTATGCTTCGGCGGCGCGGAGCGCGTACGCGATTTCTCTCCATCGGCCAAAGTCCACCAGTCGTTTATGGCGAACTTCGCGCTCCTGGAGCGCACCGGACCATCATCCTCTACGCTCACTATGATGGCCAACCCGTTGTTCCAGCGTTGTGGGAGAGTGACCCCTGGCAACCGGTGCTGAAGGATGAACGGGGACGCCCCATTCCGTGGTCCTCCCTGTCTTCGCCAGTCAATGGTGAATGGCGGCTTTATGCTCGATCGGCGAGCGATGACAAAGCCCCCATTGTGGCCATCCTGGCGGCCATCGATGCGCTACGCGCTGCCGGCATTCCCCTCTCCGTGAACGTGAAGTTCCTGTTCGAAGGTGAAGAAGAAGCGGGCTCACCCCATTTGCCGGAGATCATCGAAACGTACGCCGACCTTTTGAGAGCCGATGTCCTTCTCATCTGCGATGGACCCGTTCACCAAACGCGGCGCATGCAGGTCTTTTTCGGCGCTCGTGGCGTCGTCGATCTCGAGATGACCGTCTATGGCCCCGTTCGCCCTCTCCACAGCGGCCATTATGGTAACTGGGCGCCGAATCCTGCGATTTTGCTCGCTCATCTCCTGGCCAGTATGCGAGACAGGGAAGCCCGTATTCTCATCGATGGCTTTTATGATGACGTCCGACCTCTGACGGAGACGGAGAGACGGGCGCTCGCCGAGCATCCGCATATCGACGCCCGCCTTCGACGCGCGCTCGGACTGGCCCGAACCGAGGGTGAAGGCCGACCCCTGGTAGAGCAGATCATGCGGCCGGCAATGAATATACGAGGTCTGGAATCAGGACGCGTTGGTGCGCAGGCGCGGAACGTCATCCCGACCGAGGCCCGCGCCTCCATTGATTTTCGCTTGGTACCCGATCAAACCCCAGACCGCGTGCGTTCGCTGGTGGAAGCGCACATTCGCCGGCAGGGATTTTTTATCGTTCATCAGACGCCGGATATGGAAATCCGGCGTGCCCATGCCAATATTGTGAAACTGACATGGGGACCGGGATACCCTCCGGCACGAACATCCATGGACTTGCCCGTCTCCCGAGTGGTGGTGCGCGTCGTCGAGGAAGCGGTTGGCGGTCCCATCATTAAGCTGCCGACGCTGGGCGGGAGCGGTCCCATGTACCTCTTTCTCGATGTGCTCAAGGTACCGGCTATCGGCGTTCCTATCGTCAACCACGATAATAACCAGCACGCTCCCAATGAAAATCTCCGGCTTCAAAACCTGTGGGATGGAATCACCATCTATGCTCATCTGCTCGGGCGACTGGGGGAAGCCTGGGAATCAACGAAGTCGCGGGCGGATGCGGCGAAATGATGCCGGCAGTCGCTCGATGATGAAGACGAGCCGTCCACGGCGCGCCCGAGCTACATCGAGGGGATGAAAAGAGCGCGTCGGTCGCCGGTCATCGGTCGTCCGTCGTCTATTTTTCGAAGGAGTCACCCATCATGGCGCGCCCGAACCACATCGCGGGGATGAAAAAAGCCCGTTGGAGGATCTTGGCGTTCTTTGCGCCTTGGCGGTGGATTTTCGAAGGAGTCCCTCACGCTCCGTTGGGACGGGCCGTCCATGCCTGGACGGCTTCCTCCCAGAGGAAAATGCGCCCATCTTGCATCACCGCGATATGGAAGAGGCGCGCCTTCTCCTCAGCGCCTAAAGTCGTCCGTTCGCCAGCGACAACGGGAATAGCTCGATAGCCCGCCTTGCGAAGGAGCGTCGCTCGTCGTCGGGCACGCTCCACATCGCCTTCATCGACCACCG
>RFHM01000174.1 GCA_003696865.1 Acidobacteriota bacterium
GCTCAAAGGCGTCGGCGTCCGAGTCATCGGCGTGGATCCGCAAGGAGATCGCTCATACGCGGCGGAGAGTTACCGGGGTCCGGTAGCGCTGGTATTTGGCAGTGAGGGGAGGGGATTGCGTCGCCTCACCCGGGAGCGGTGTGATGATCTGGTGACCATTCCCATGAGGGGAAGAATCGACTCCCTGAACGTCTCGGTGGCCGTAGGAATCGTCCTGTTTGAAGTTTTGCGCCAACGGGGGGATGGTGTCTAATGCCTTATCTTTCAGGTGGTTACAGTTTGCCCGCCGGCGAGGATCGTTGGCCTTCCCAGGGGCGCTCTCTTCCCCATCCCCCGGGTTGTGATATACTTTTAAACGGTTGTCAAAATTGACCTCAATTCGGTGAGAGTCTGGAGGTGCGAGGTGAGTACATCGGCGGTAGAATTTGATCGATTATCCGTGGAACAGAAGCTCCGCATGTATGAGGCGCGTGATGCCATCATCAATCGCATTAATCCGGAGGTGAATCGGGTCATCGACCTGGACAAGTTCCTTCAGGCCACGGCGGATACATTGGGTCGGCTGATGGAAGTGGAGCGTTGTAATCTCCTCATCGTCTCGCCCGGTGGGGAATTGACCATTGGCTATGAGTATCGGTCGGATCCGTCCATCCCTTCCATGCTGAATATGAAAATTCCCGCCGATCTGCGGACGGTGAGGGCCAAGCTCGATCTCAGCCGACCGATCGCCGTCGATGATACCAGCGCGCTCGCCTTGGATCCGGTGATCGGCAAAATCGTCGAGATGACCCAGACGCGCTCTTTGCTCGTGGTTCCCGTCGTCCTGAAAGCCGAACTCCTCGGGCTCATCGGCCTCCACTACTGCAAGGCCGTCCATCATTGGAAGCTGGAGGAGGTGGCTTTCGTGGAGTCCATCGCCCGTCAGGTGGCCATCGGCTATGAGTACACCCGGCTATATACGGAGAAGGAGAAAGAGGCGCGGATCACCACGGCCCTGCTGGAGATCGCCAATGAGATTAATGCCGGAGAGGACCTCATCAAAGTGACGGCTTCGGTCATTGACAAGGCGCTCAACCTGGTCGGCGCCGACTATGGCTGTATCGGCATACTGGATGCCAAGGGTGAGACCCTCCGGTTCGATATTTTCCGGGGGAAAGGCGGGGACGGTTTGAGGGAGCGCACGGTGAACGTCCGACTCGAACCACGTCTTCGCTCGATGTTCTCGTTGAACACCATGTTGAGACTGGAAGATCCGGCCCAGGATGAGCGGGCGGCATTCCTTCTGCATCATCTCTTTCCGGGAGCGCGTTCGGCGTTGGTCACACCGATTCTGATCAAGGATCGCGCATTTGGCACCCTCAATCTCGTCTGGGAGCAGGGCCATCACCGGTTCTCCGATTACGAGGTGGAACTCATCGCCGGGATCGGCAATCAGATCGCCATTGCCCTGGAACGGGATCGACTGAGCGCCGAGGTGGTTCGATTGCGCGAGGAACTCAAAGGGGTCAAGGCCCAGAAGCCCATCATCGGTGTGAGCGATAAGATCAAGGCGTGCATCGAGATGGCGCTCAACGTGGCGACCAGCGATGCCACTGTGCTCCTTCAGGGCGAATCGGGCACGGGCAAGGAACTCATCGCCCACATGATCCACGTCAACAGCCGGCGGGCGGATAAGCCGTTGGTCAAGATCAATTGTGGCGCGTTGCCCGAGACGTTGCTGGAGACCGAATTATTTGGCCATGAACGCGGGGCGTTCACCGATGCCCACGTTCGGCGGATTGGGAAATTTGAGGAGGCCAACGGAGGAACGCTCTTTCTGGATGAGATCGGCGAGATGAGCCTCAACGCGCAGGTGAAACTCCTGCGCGTGATCCAGGACGGCGAATTCACGCGAATCGGAGGGAATCAGGTCATCAAAACCGATGTGCGCATCATCGCGGCGACGAACATCGATCTCTCCGAGGCGGTAGAGGCCGGGCGCTTCCGGCGCGATCTGTTTTATCGCCTGAACGTCTATCCCATCCAGTTACCCCCTCTCAGGGAACGGAAGGAAGATATCTACCCGCTCGTCTTGCACTTCATCGAGGTGTACAAGAAGAAGTCCGGTAAGCTCATCACCGGGATCACCGATAAGGCGCTGCACTTGCTCAAACAATATGACTGGCCGGGAAATGTGCGCGAGCTGGAGAATGCCATCGAGCGAGCGGTCATCGTGGCCAGTGGGCGCATGATCACCGTCGATGATCTCCCGGAGATCGTTCGTCGTGGCCACAGCGAGAACCTCCGACCGACGTTGGAGATCGAGTTGGGGACGCCTCTGGAGGAGGTGGAGCGACGCGTCATTCTGGGGACGCTCGATTACACCCGAGGCGAGAAGACGAAGGCCGCTCGACTCCTGGGCATCGGTCGGAAGACGTTGTATCGGAAATTGGCTCGCTATCGCATCCCAGCCACCGAGGCGCTGAGAGATCCGGTCCCAAGAGAAGGGAGAGAGAAAAACGACCTTGGGAGCCTTCCCGAAGGAGACGGTCAACCCAAGGTCATGTGACTCAGCATCAGTGGTGCTACTGGTAGTAACGATCATGGGTCGCGCCCGGTTCCCTCAAATCCGTTCGCCCGGTCGGATTTGTCGCCTCCCCCAGGTCCGGTTACAATAGAGGAGATTCTTTGGAGAGGAACAGCGAAGATGAATGAACCGCCAGACAAGTTGCGAGTCGTTCGACTAGTGAAGAAGAAGGCGAAGTCGCCGAAAGGGCAGCGGGGGCCAGCGGAAGCCTCGGTTCAGGGCGGGGAGAGGCGACCGATGGGCCGCCCGCGAATGAAAAAGTCGCCCAAGCGATGGGCGAAAAAGAAAGGGCGACGACGGGGAGCGACCCAGCGGAAGTCGGCCCGATCAGCGCCTCCATCAGCACCGGTGGTCCTCACCGAAGAGGATCGAGCCAAAATTCTCCAACTCTACCAGGCTATGGTCCTGGCCAATGAGCGTCCGCCCGGTGGGAGGCGGAGAAAGATCGCCACCGTGCTCAACCTCCCCTATAAACAAGTGGCCGAGGTGGTGAAGAATTTCTTGACGCATGCCCGCTACCGGCGAACGAACTTCGAGATCGAGAAGGCCTACTGGCGGGCCGTTCAAGCTGGCGAGACCAACGCCCGGGCCATCGCCGCCCAAATCGCTGGTCAGCTCCAATTGGCCGAGGGTCGTGTGTGGTGGTGGTTGAAGAAGCTTCACGAGCCGCGAAAATCATTCGCGCGAGATCCCGAGATTGAGGAGAGCAAGCGGGAGGCCATTCTCGCCGAGTATCGGGCCTACCTCCAACGGACGGAGCCTCCCGTCAAGGGTCTGCATCTCACCTTGGCCGAACACATTGGCGGATTGACGCCACGACAGGTTCACAAAGTGCTCTGGGAATATCGCATCGGGATCTGGAATTCATTGGAGGGGATCGACCAACCGCCCACCTCCGACGCCGCTCCGTCGCCCGAGAGTCAGTGACGGTGCCCGCTCGGGAGGGCGCGATCCGGCCCCGCTCTACGCCGAACGCCACGGGGCGTCACGACGCACTACGATGGATGAACACGATGTTCGAGAGATCACCGAGGCCGCAGAATCGTGTTCTCTCCACAAGGCTGGCCGGAGTTATCTGAAAGGAGCAGCGAACCGATGAGCGATTGGGATCGAGACCATATTGAGGCCCTGGGGCGAGCCGTCAGTCGCCTCATCGCCGATCACTGGGCGAAGCTCGACGAGATGAAAGTCTTCCCTGGAGTCACGCCCGAAGAGGTGGAACGGATCCTCTCGGCGCCCATCCCTGAGCGAGGGAGCGACGTCCACGAGGTGCTCTGCGAGTTCGAAGAGAAAATCCTCCCGTACTGCATGACTATCCCCAGCCCCAACTACTACGGGCTCCTCAATCCGACGCCCACGGTCATCAGCATCTTCGCCGATGCGCTCGCCTCGGCTCTCAACCAGAATGTCGGAGCCTGGGGACACTCGCCTTCGGCCACCACGGTTGAGAAGCAGGTCATTCGGTGGATCTGTGATGCGATCGGTTATGATGAGAAAGCGCTGGGAACGTTCACCAGCGGAGGCACCATGGCCAATGTCACCGGACTCAAGCTGGCGTTGCATGCCCGCGTGCCCGAAGTGGCCGAGCGTGGGTTGACCTCCGTGGGGCGGCCGGTGATGATCTATGTCTCCGAGGAAGGGCATTTTTCCATCGATCGGGCGGCCGACCTGCTGGGCATCGGCAGGGCGAATGTGAGAAAAATTCCCACCGATGACCGCTTCAAAATCGACGTCCGTCGTCTGGCGGAGCAGATCGAACGGGATCGACAGGAAGGGCGGATTCCCTGCGCCGTGATCGGTATAGCCGGGACGACGAGCACCGGCGCCATTGATCCGTTGAACGAGCTGGCCGATATCGCCGAACGGTTCGGGCTATGGTTTCATGTGGATGCCGCTTATGGAGGTGCAGCCGTGTTATCCGAGACCGTCCGTCCTCGATTTGCCGGGATAGCCCGAGCCGATTCTATCACCATCGATCCTCACAAGTGGTTTTTCGTTCCCTTCGCCGCCGGTCTCATTTTGGTGAGGGATGGGCGGCGGCTGCGTGAGACATTCGATATTCGTCCCGCCTATATTCCCCAGAGGAGCAGCCTCACCGGCGAAGAGACGCTCAACTTCTTCCAGCACGGCGTCCTGGGATCGCGTCGCTTCGTCGGGCTCAAGTTGTGGATGTCGCTCAAGCACTTGGGAACCGAGTGGTACGCCGGCGTCATCGACAGGCAAATCGGGTTGTGTCGATATCTGGCCCGACGCGTCGCCGAGCATCCCGATTTTGAGGCGTGCTCGCCGGTGGAATTGGGCATCTTTTGCTTTCGATATTTTCCTCAGACCCTGAAACGCCAATTCGCCGAGGCCGACGCCGCCCGGCGACGCGAGATCAACCAACTCCTCGATGCCGTCAATCTCCGCCTGCAAGCCCTGGTCGAGCAGAGCGGAAAGGCCTGGTTCTCTACCACGCTGCTCAAGGGCGTGCGCGCGCTGCGCATCAATATCCTCAGCTATCTCACTCGACGGGAGCATATCGATCGGCTGTTTGCTCTCATCGAGGAGATGGCTCCTCGGGCCCTTTCTCAAGTGAGCGCCTGACTCCCCGTGCGGCCAGATGAGGGCTGCGGCTCCCGTCGGTGCGCCGGACGGGGACAACGGTCAGCGAGTGTAGTTGGCGTCAGGAGCCGCGACGGAGCTTCTCAATGGCCCGCTTGACGGAGCGCTGAGCGGCGGTGAGCGCGCGTTGGGCTTCGGCGAGGCTGGTCCCGGTGGCCTTCATGACGAGAGCGACTTTCACGTCTCCTCCGGCTTGATCCAACAATCGCGCCGCCTGTTCATCGGAGAGGTCGAACCGGGCTCGAAGAATGGCTCGCGCGCGGTGTCGGAGCTTTTCGCTCCTCGGTTGCAGGTTCGACATCATGTTTCCGTAGGTATACCCCAGTTGGATCATCGTCACCGTGCTCAGCATGTTGAGGATCATCTTCTGAGCTGTGCCCGCTTTCAGTCGCGTCGAGCCGGCAATGACTTCGGGGCCGACCACGGGAGTGATCGAGATGTCGGCGAATTGGGCAATAGCCGGTCGTGGGTTGCAAGCGATGGCGATGGTGAGCGCGCCCGAGTGTCGAGCTTCCTCCAAGGCGCCCAAGGTGAACGGCGTTCGCCCACTGGCCGTCAAGCCCACGACGGCATCCTGAGCAGTGACGCTCCGAGCGTTGATGGCGGCGGCGCCCGCCCGTGCATCATCCTCGGCGCCTTCCACTGCCCGCCAGCAGGCGTCCGGGCCCCCGGCGATGATAGCCTCGATCATTCCCGGCGGCGTGCCGAATGTGGGCGGACACTCCACGGCATCGAGAACGCCGAGACGACCGCTGGTCCCCGCGCCCACGTAGAAGAGGCGTCCCCCGCGGCGCAACCGTTCGACAATCGCCTCGACAGCAGCGGCAATCCGGGGAAGTTCTTTCTCCACGGCGCGAGCCACTCGTTGATCTTCCTCGTTCATCAACCGGAGGATGTCGATGACGGGGAGCTCGTCGATATTCGTGGTGCGCGGATTGAGCTGTTCGGTGATGAGAGACTCGCCCAGCATGTCTTGGGGAGGGAGAGCGTCTGGTTGTTGATCCCTCATGGAGTCAAGCATAGCCTGGAGATGTCCACTGTCAAGACTCGCCGGCGAGCGAGAGCGTTTACTCCCCGAGTCCATCGGCGCTAGACTTATTGTTCGCCATGCACATGAGGACGGGAAGGTCAGACGCTCAAATGAGAATACTCGGTGTGGTTCTTTGCCTCATCGTCGTTTGGGGGAGCAGCGCCGGGGGAGGTGAGTGGGACTCCCCGGGAGCTTCTCTGAACGCATCTTCCCATGGGAGCGCGGCTTGGGTTGAAAAAACGCTCGCCGGGATGACGTTGGATGAAAAGATCGGCCAGCTTCTGGTCCCGGCATTACACGCTACGTTCATGAATCCTCAGGGCGAGCCTTTCCAACAGATCACGCGAAACATCGTGCGGTTTCACGTCGGCGGCTATCATGCATTCGGTGGAGATCCGGCTGCCCTGGGGTTATTGATCAACCGCATGCAGAAGCTGGCCAAAGTGCCGCTACTGATCACGGCGGATCTGGAAGGGGGACCGGGGTATCAGTTTCGAGGCGCAACGCGGCTGCCACGGGCCATGGCGTTGGCGGCCACGGGCAACGAGGCATTGATCTATCAGGCGGGGAAAATTGCCGCCCTGGAAGGGCGGGCCATGGGCATCACCGTCAACTTCTATCCCGTCGTTGATGTCAACAATAATCCTCGCAATCCGATCATCAACATCCGTTCGTTTGGTGAGGATGCGCATGTAGTGGCTCGTTTCGCTCGGGCCTATATTCGTGGCGCTCAAGAGCACGGTCACATCGCCACGGCCAAACATTTCCCCGGGCACGGCGACACGAGCGAAGATTCCCATTTGAAGCTCCCGGTGATCACGGTGAATCGCGAGCGGTTAGAGCGCGTGGAGTTGCTCCCCTTCCGCGCCGCCATCGAGGCGGGCGTCGGGGCCATCATGGTCGCTCACATCTCCTTGCCCGAGATCGAACATCAATCGGGCGTTCCGGCCAGCCTCTCTCATGTCATAACCACCGGATTGCTGCGCGAGGAACTCGGATTCCGCGGACTGGTGTTCACCGATGCTCTGACCATGCGAGGAGTGGCCGATCATTTCACGCCGGAACAAGCTGCCGTTCGGGCCGTGAAGGCGGGAGCCGATCTTCTCTTGCTCCCGGTGGATGTCGAGCGATCGTTTCGCGCCCTGAAGGACGCCGTGCGATCCGGCGAGATTCCCCTGGCTCGCGTGGAGGCTTCGGTGCGCCGCATCCTGGCGGCCAAGGCCCGGCTCGGCCTGCATGAGCGGTCACTGGTCGATTTCCATCACCTCGAGTCGGTGGTCGGGAATATCGAACATCAACGCTTAGCTCGAGAGATGATGGAGCGGGCCATCACACTGGTTCGCGATGAGCGAGGCGTTCTGCCTCTCACCCTCGATGCGAGCCGGCGCGTTCTCCTCGTCAACATGATCGATTCGCGCCGTGGCTGGCGTGAAGGTCCGCCCGGTCAGGCGTTCAAGGAGGAGTTCCTCAAACGGCACAAGAAGACCATTAACGTCCTCATCGATGACTATACGCCCAAAGAGGCAAGGGAAGCGATCGAGAAGCTGGCCGACGTCTGCGATGCCGTGGTGGTGACCGGATTCATTCGCGTGGCCGCCTATAAGGGATCGATCAGTCTGACCGAGGGCCAACTCGATCTGCTTCGCTCTCTGGCTGCATTGAACAAGCCATTCGTCTTCGTTTCATTCGGGAGTCCGTATGTGCTCTCCTTCGTCCCTCAATTGCCCACCTCTATCCTGACCTACGAATATTACCCGGAAGCCGAGCGCGCCGCCGTCCGAGCCATCTTCGGTGAGATCCCGTTCAGGGGGCGTTTGCCGGTGAGTCTTCCCGGGATCTATCCCATCGGCCATGGGCTGCGGACGGACACAAGACGTTAGCGAGACGTTCGTTATGAGGTATCCAGATCGAGGGGGGTCGCCGGATCAGGGGGATCAAGAGAACATCGGCGGGCATGCCCGGATGAGGGGATGAGAGAGTCGATGCTCACCGGTTCATCGGTAGATCAGATACTTCCTCCTCACTCGCAGGAATCGTTCGACGTCCGATTGCCACAAGGCCGAGAGAGAGGCCGTAGATGCTCCCTCTTTCAGCGCTCGCCAGACAGCCTTGTTGGCCAACAACCGCAGGAATCGCTCGACATCCCACTTCTGGGGATAGAGTTCTCTCAAGGCGACGGCGATTTCCAGGCCACAGCGCACGGGATGGAACCGGCGCCGGTCAGTGACGATGATGTGAACGCCATGGCATCGGCGACCAGCAAACGTGCTCTTGGTTGGCGTGAACTCTACGGGGACGAAACGAACGCCGGGGAGACCCGCTTCGTTGAGGCGGCGGGCCAATCGCCGCCCATCGAGCCAGGGCGCGCCGATGAATTCGAACGGCCTGTCCGTCCCCCGACCGACCGAGAGGTTCGTGCTCTCCAGCAATCCGATGCCCGGATACAACGTGGCCGCGACGAGACTCCTCATGTTGGGCGAAGGATTGATCCAGACCAGTCCCGTGTCGTCATACCACGCCCAACGCGACCAGCCACGCATCGGGATGACTTCGAGATCCAGATCGAGATGCTTCTCGCCCTTGAATAATGTGGCCAACTCGCCGACGGTCATGCCGTGTCGCACAGGCAGAGGATAATAGGCGGTGAACGAGAGGAGGTCTTCGTCGGCCAATGGGCCTTCGACGTCAACGCCGTTGATGGGATTGGGGCGGTCCAGGACCACGAATCGAATACCGGCGCGAGCTGCTGCTTCCATGGCATACCCCATGGTGGTGATGTAGGTGTAGAACCGCGCTCCCACGTCCTGTATATCGAAGACGAGCGTATCTATGCCTCGGAGCATATCCGGCGTCGGCTTCCGGTGCTCGCCGTAGAGGCTGTAAATGGGAACGCCGGTGGCTTCGTCCCGCGAATGAGAGATCGGGCCTTCGGCCCGGCCGCGAATTCCGTGTTCGGGACTGAAGATAGCCACTAACGCAACGTTGGGGGCTCGGTAGAAGAGATCGATCGTTCGTCGACCTTGACCGTCGCGCCCCGTCTGATTGGTGATCAGGCCCACGCGCCGACCGTTGAGAGGAGCGAAGTTCTCGCGCTGGAGAACGTCGATGCCGGTGAGCGTCATGAGCAATGGGCGTTGAGACGCGGTTCGTCCATGGCCGGGTTCACGTTCTCGCTCTCCTTGGGGAGGAACATCGGCGATGATGGAAGCGGCGACAATAGAAGCCACGCGCCCGCGCAAGCTGACGACATCGCCTTTTCCATCGGGATGAACGCGGTTGCTGAGAAAGATGACGAAGGTCCCGGTTTGAGGATCGATCCAGACCGACGTGCCGGTAAAACCGGTATGACCGAATGAACCGATGGGAAAGAAATCGCCTCGGTTCGAGGAGTATCGCGTATTGATGTCCCAACCCAATCCACGCCACTCGTTCGGCGGAAGTCCTCGAGCCGAGGTCATGCGCCGGACCCCCAATGGACTCAAGATGCGCACGCCGTTATACTGACCGCCATTCAGGATCATCTGACAATAGATGGCCAGGTCATCCGCTGTGGAGAAGAGCCCGGCGTGACCGGCGACGCCGCCGAGGAGGAACGCTCGGGGATCATGAACCTCACCGATTAACCAGCGTCCGTCTCGCTTCTCCGTCGGTGCCGCTTTCGCCCGGAGTTGGGCATTGGGGAGAAACATCGTATGATGCATGCCCAGTGGCCGAAAGATATAACGATGAGCGAAAGCGTCCAATCGAAGGCCGGAGACGCGTCGGACCAGCTCGCCAAGGACGATGTATCCGACATCGCTATAGACGAATCGCGTACCCGGTTCATAGATTGGGCTGAGCGAATAGATCCGCTGGAGGGCTTCCTCCGGTCCTCGTTGATAATCGGCCAGATCATTGTCGGGCAATAATCCGCCACGATGGGTGAGCAGTTGCTCGATGGTGATCGACTGTTTTCCGTTCCGCCCGAATTCGGGAATGTATGTCGAGACGCGATCGCCGAGGCGGATGAGACCGCGCTCGGCGAGGATCATGATGGACGTGGCCGTGGCTACTACTTTGGTGAGCGAGGCGAGGTCGAAGACGGTGTCCAGAGTCATGGGAAGGCGTTCGGGCTGGAGGGCTCGATGGCCGAACGCTTTTCGGTAAACGATTCGCCCCCGACGGGCCACGAGGATGACGGCGCCGGGCAGTTGGCCTTGGGCGATGGCATCACGAACGACGTCGTCGATGGCGGCCAGCCGCTCGGCGGACATCCCCACGCTTGCCGGTTGGGCGAGGAGCAACGGGGGTGATGCCTGTTGGTGAGATTGAGGAGCTGTGCTCCCCAGTGCCAAGCCGAGGATCGCGACGAGAGTTGCCGAGGATCGCCAAACGGTTCGTTTCATCGATCCGGTCCGGAAAGGAGATATCGAAGGGAAAAAGATACCACAGCATGGCGACTTCAGACCAATGGGTCGGCGTTGTTCGGGGAGCGGTGGTGAGCGAGGGGAGGCCGTGGCTGGATCGCGGGGCCGGCGAGCCGTTGAGACGGCGTTCGCCAACCCCTCTCCCGCTCATCGGCGAAAACTCAGAAATCCGACATGAGAGTCGCCAAGTTCTGAGTTCAATAGATCACCCAGCTATTGTGCATCAGTTCGTGCCAGGCTATGTAGCTGATGTCATCATAGACCTCTCGAATTTCATTCACATAATGCTTGATGGTCGGTTTGGCATCGATCTCATCCTCGGACATGTGCCCCAGAATCCAGACCATGCCATAGAAGTTCCAGGAGATGCCATCATAGCCCTTGAAGATGTCTTGTGCGTGACTATCCGGGTGATCATCCAGAATGTCGCCGAGCACGGCCGTGACATTGCCTTCGTTGCCCGCGTCCATCACGTTGTAGCTCCGATCTTCAATATCCAGGCAGTCATTATTTCCAATACAACCGAGCGTCGCATAGGCAACAAAGTTGGCCCATCCTTCCATGAAGGCCGTATAATTCTCCTCCCAGGAGTTCCAATTGTGACCGCAATTATCGGCATTGGGGCCTTCGGTGAGGCAATAGTAAGGATCGGGACCAGTTCCCCCCCAGGCTCGGAAATTCACCATGTGGCCGTACTCGTGAATCACGTTCACCGTGTCTCCGGCGCGATTTTGAGCGATTTGAATACCATCCCAATCCGCACAGGAAGTGGGACACTCCGGGTGGCCGGGCCACTGGACGGTGATCTGATCGCCGACGTCCCAGGCATTGATATATTCCACATAGTTCCAGCCTTCATTCATCGACTGAAACACCCACATGGCTTTCTCGTGGTTGGTGTTGCGTGGAACAAACAGATTGCCGAAATCGACTATGCCGTAAGCGCGGTTGGGTTTCGTCTCCGTGTAGAGCCAATAATGGCCACCGTCGCTCGCGACGACTTCCCATTTGGAGTTGTGATAAATGAAGTGGATATAGATGTCGGCGTAACTTTCGCTGGATTGATCAAAGTAAAAGGTGGCCTCGAACCGGCCATCCCAATCAACTATGCCCGTGGCCAGCAGATCATCGGAGCTATTTTGATCCTCGTCGTAGATGTAAAACGTCACATTGGCCGCGCCGTTATATTGGTCGACCGGGCGCATGCCCTGAGAGCGGCCGTCGTAATAGAACAAGTGTCCTTTAACCGTATAGAACCCAGCCGCCCGCGCCGTGGTTTCACCTCCGAGGAGTACAAAAGTCGTGACAATCAGCGTCGAGATGATCCATCCTCGCATCATGATGAGTCCTCCTTTCACCGGTTTGGTCGGAGACTGAGATCGACTGTGAATGTAACTTTTCTTGCAAAACCGTCCTGCCACATCGGCCACGCCTCCCGAAATCTACCGTTGGCTCCGAGGTGGAGCGGGTCGACGTTGGGCGTCACGGTAGATGTGTTGGGATGATGGTCGTGTTGCTCGTGGGCGATCCATTTCTGGAGCGAGTGGCCTCAACGGCTGAGGGGAGGCAGGCGGTAGGAAGGTTTCATCCTCGGCCTCTTCACCGGGTTGATCATCGTTAAGGCCTAATGCCATCGACCGAAATGCCCGAGGATCGGTGATGTCCGGCTCGACAAGCGCGACGCGAGAAGAACGACGCTTTGTGGGAAGGCCGAATGGATCTTTCATGCCTTTGGCGAGATCAGGCGCGACCACGATAACGTGGTCATTGATCGGTATACCAGGGAGCGGCTGGGCGACGAGCATGAGCGCTTCGCCGGGAATCGCGCCTGTAGACTTGGGCGCCGTGGCTTGATTCAATCGACGCAGTCCATCTATGGAAACGGGCCTGACCACCTCAGGAGCGAGAGAAAAGTAGCTGAAAGCTTCAGCGAATGTGCGGAGATCGGGAATACCCGTCGGACTGATTCGCACGGCGCGAACGTCGATCTCCGTGATCGCTTCCTCGGCGGCGAAAACGACCATGACCTCATAGAGTTTTTCCTCCCCGGGAATGAGCATGTCGCGTAACTTCACATACGTGTATCCAGAGCGCCGTTCGATTACCTCCGGAATGATGACACGGCTGCTAGCCACTCCAAAGGCGCGAACATCCTCGCCACCAAACCTGACGAGAGGGGGTAATTCGATGCGCATGGCGATGTCGACGGGCTCGGCGAAGTCTGACTGAAGGAAAATCGCCAGGGGGGATGACTGACCAGGGACAATGGCTTCCATAGGCTCCAATCGAACCTTCAAGGACATGCGATCATCATGGATGACATCATTCGGAGAAGAGGGGACCACCGGAGTAGGATTGGCCGGTGACCCGGATTCGCCCCAGGAAGCCATCAGTGAGCCTCCTGCAGCAACAAGAGATCCGATGAACAACCACCTCTTCATCCGGGTGATCTTGTCGATCATATCGCTTTCCTCCTTCGTCTTGAGTTGGTGTGTGCGTAGCTCTTTCAAGCAAACGCCGTACCACACTGGCGATGAAGGCGAGGGGATGGGGAGAAGCAGGTAACTTCGCAAAAAAGAAACGGTTATTTGGAAACTGGCCGGTCCTCAATCAGGCGCTCCCGTTGTCGCTAGTGGGCGATAGGAAGAGGTATAGCCGAGCCTCTAATCCCCTCTACCCATCCAGCCGATGAGCCGCCCATAGGGAAGATGACGCCGAAGCCCACCGGAGAGTGATGTCGCTCGCTGGCGACACCATCAGCCATGGACGTATCGTTCCCGCTCACCAGATAGATCCGGAGTGAAAGGCGCAGAGTTCACGGTCTTCCTGCTTGATAAGCAGAGGATTCATTTCTTATACTGGCTCGGCCGCCGCCAACGGGGAGATCGAATGTGACGCTGAGCGACGTGGATATCGCCATCATTGTCCTGTATCTGTTGGGCGTCGTGGCCCTGGGGAGTTCTTTCCGTCGCCGGCAGCGGGACGTCAGAGATTATTTCCTCGGTCGACGAGACCTCCCCTGGTGGGCCATCATGGGGTCCATTGTCGCCACCGAGACGAGCACGCTCACCTTCATCGGCGTCCCCGCCTTGGCCTTCGCCACCAATTTCGCGTTCATCCAACTCGTTCTCGGCTATCTCGTCGGTCGGTTGATCGTTGTGCTCGTGTTGATCCCGTCTTATTTTCGAGGCCAACTGTTGACCGCCTATCAATTGCTTCGCCACCGGTTCGGTCTGGTGGCGGAGCGAAGTGCTTCGGCTCTGTTCCTGGTGACGCGAACGTTGGCCGATGGCGTGCGATTGTTCGCCACGGCACTGGTGCTCGTGGTGATGCTGAACCTCAACGAGTTCGAGGCCATCATCATCATTGCTGCCGCCACCGTGGTGTATTGTTACCTGGGCGGGATGCGGGCCATCATCTGGACGGACGTCGTCCAGTTATTGATCTATCTCGCCGGCGCGTTGGTGGCCGCCACTATCCTCATCGATGATGTGCCCGGTGGCTGGGCCGAAATCCTCCGACTGGGACATGAGCACGGCAAGTGGCAATGGGTGAATTGGCGATTCGACCTCACTGAGACCTACACGTTCTGGTCCGGTCTCGTCGGCGGAGCGTTTTTCACCACGGCGACGCACGGGACGGATCAGCTCATGGTCCAACGATATCTTTGTGCTCGCTCTCGACGGCAGGCGACGCTGGCTTTGCTGTTCAGTGGAGTGGTCATCGCCATCCAGTTTCTCTTGTTCCTGACCATCGGCGTCATGCTGTTCGCCTACTATACCCATTTTCCTCCCCCTCAGCCGTTCGATCAACCGGACAAGGTTTTTCCTCACTTCCTCGTCACCGCGCTGCCTCCGGGCATCCGGGGAGTAGTCATCGCCGGCGTATTCGCTGCCGCCATGTCCACGCTCTCGTCCTCGTTGAACTCGCTGGCGGCATCTTCGGTCGAAGATTTTTATCGTCCCCTTCGGGGGGACAAGCCGGAGTCTCACTATCTGCGCGTTGCTCGAGGTGTGACGATCCTTTGGGCGCTGGTCGAGCTCGTCGTGGCCTGGTTGGCCCGTCGGGTGCCCTCCGTTTTGGAAGCCGGGTTGGCCATCGCCGGATTCACCAACGGGAGCATGCTCGGCCTCTTCTTGTTAGGGGTGCTCGCTCCTGGCATCGGACAGACGGCGGGGTTGATCGGCATGGCCATCGGATTGGGAGTGATGCTGATTGTCGCTCACACATCCGTCGCCTGGCCATGGTATGTGCTGGTAGGGAGCGTCGTGACATTCGTGACCGGACTGGCCGCGCACTGGATTGTGTCTCTGAGAGAGTGATCATGTAGGCGGCGAACGTCGTAACCTTCTGACGCCCGTCTCGTCAAGCGCGAGCTTAGGAAGCGGCGACCCGAGGAGCCATGCGGTGTAAGCGGCGCTCGGCCATGATCGCTGCTCCTACGGCAGGTGGGTGGAGAGGCCGAACGATGCGCGCTCGGGGAGCGATGGATTGGATCTTCGCTCGAAGTGGTGTGAGAATGAGCGGTCCAGCGCGAAACACGCCGCCGGTGTAGGCGACGGGGAGGGCGTCGCGCTCCATTCCGAGTCGGCGGATGACGGCTCCGGCGGCGCGCCCCAACTCCTGGCCGGCTTGGCGCAAAATCGCCTGGGCCACGGCATCACCTTGCTCGGCTACGCGCACCACGATCTCGGCCAATGGGGCGATGGCTGGCGGAGCCATCGAGCCATCGGAAGAGTAGATGATGGCGAGTAATTCCGCCGGATTGGTGATGTGGAACCAGCGGCAGATCTCCCCAGTCAGCGCGGTCGGCTCACCGCGACCGTCAAAATCGGCGGCCGCAGCCATCAGCGCACGACGAGCAATGTCCGTTCCACTCCC
>RFHM01000175.1 GCA_003696865.1 Acidobacteriota bacterium
CGATCCCATGGACCTCGAACGTGGGCTCGGCCATGATGCTCTTGAGCACGCGCGCCGGATCGGTGAACCGCAGCGATGTGAACTCGTGCGCGCGCATGAATCGTCGCACGCTGAATCCAGACGCCAGATAATTCTGGATCTCTTTGGCGCTGACCCGCTTCACATCGCTGTAGAAGCCGGGGATCTTCACCCGTCCGGTTCGCGCATCGTAGCACTGAGCGATGAGCTGGCAGAGTTCGCCGATGGGATTGCGCGCCGCGCCGCCGGTAGTCCCCGAGTGAGCGTCTTTTCTTCCCGTCTCCAAGGTGAGCGTGAATCCGAGCAGTCCACGCAGCCCGTAAGGGATGGCCGGCCTGGTGCGGGATATCCAGATCGTGTCGGAGACGAGCACGGAGTCGGTCTTCACCTCTCGACGTTTCTTCTTCATGAATTGCTCGAAGTGAGGACTGCCGATTTCTTCTTCCATCTCCCAGAAGAACTTGAAGTTCAGGGGAATCCCATTCTCTGCGGCGTAGCGCACGGCCATCAGAGCGGTCAGGGCCGGACCTTTGTCATCGGTCGTCCCGCGTCCTTCGTACCGGTCATCGTGTTTGAAGAACGTGAACGGTTCGCGCACCCACTCCGGCTCGTTGGCCGGTTGGACGTCCAGATGGTTATAGATGGCCACCGTCGGATATCGACGATCGATGATCAACTGGCCGAAGACGACGGGATTGCCGGACGTCGGCACTTTTTCGGCCTGAGCGCCGATGGCTTTCAGGTATTCCACGGCCAGGTCGGCTCCTCTCTGGATATCGGCTTGTCGATCCGGGTCCATGCTGATGGTGGGAATCTCGACGAGTTCGGCCAGTTTCTCTTCGAATTCGTGCCGAACGCTGCGAACGTAGGCGTCCAGCCCTTTCAGCGGAATCGATGATTTTTCCATGACCAATGCCTCCTCTGCTCATCCACGACGCGCCTGGAGGGCACAAGCATGCTCGCTCTCCCGCTCGTGGACGCACGTTTGATGATCGATGAATGCACGCAAGCGCCACATTATAAGAAACGGCGCGCGCTGTGATCAAATCTGCTGTGACTCCGGTGCGCCGGGTGGACGTTGAGAGTTCCACAGAGACACCAGGAAATGTCCCCTGGGGCCCATGTCCCGGGCAACCGAACTCGACCAACCGGCTCGTCATGGCCGCGCGGCAGTGGCTCGAAGGTCGCGCATCAGCGTCTCAGAAGGGCCTCAGAGAGCGTCCGCTCCTCTCCCTGACGCCTCCGGCGACCGATGCAGCGAGCGCCCTTCGGTCTCGGTCGTGGGAGCGGGCCGGCAGTGCGCGTTCACCCATTCCAGAATCGTCCCGTACCAGAGATCGCGATTCTTGGGCTTCAGAATCCAGTGCCCTTCATCGGGGAAACGGAGAAACCGGGCTTCGATCCCCTGTCGCCGGAGCGCGGTGAACATCTGCTCGCCTTCGGTGATGGGAACGCGATAATCGCGCTCGCCATGACTGATGAGCATGGGCGTCCGGAAGTTCTTGGCGTACCGGATGGGCGACCATCGGTCGTACTCCTCGGGCCGTTCCCATGGTGGTCCGCCCATCTCCCATTCGGGGAAGAACAGCTCGTCGGTCGAGCCGTACATCGACCACATGTTGGCCACGCCGGCGTGACTCACCAGGCAGGCGAAGCGATCCGTGTGCCCTTCGATCCAATTGACCATATATCCGCCATATGATCCGCCCCACGCGGCCATGCGCCGCTCGTCGACGAACCCCCGTTTGATGACCTCGTCGACGCCTCGCATGATGTCGATATAGGGATCGCCGCCCCAGTTATGGTTGACGGCATCGGTGAACGCCTGTCCATAGCCCGGGCTTCCCGCCGGATTGACGAACAGCACGACATAACCGGCGGCGGCGAATAGTTGGTACTCATAGCGGAAGGAGAAGCCGAACATCTGTTGTGGTCCACCGTGAATGCGCACCAGGAGCGGATACTTCTTGTTGGGATCGAAATTGACCGGTTTGATGAGGAAGCCGTGAATCCGGCGTCCGCGCGCGCCGGTGTAATAGAATTCTTCGGCGTCCACGGTGATGACCTCGTCGTAAAAGTCCGCGTTCACCGACGTGAGTTGACGCTCGTGGCGGCCACTGAGATCGGCCATGAAGATCTCATCGGCATGAGCGATGTCGCGACGCGAAAAGACGAGGCCGTGCGACGAGACGTCGATGGCATGATGCCAGTAGGGCCCGCCGAGTACCTCCCGCACCGGACCGCCGTCCAGCGGCACATAGAAGAGTTTCATCCGTCCCGCTTCGCCAGCGCTGAAATAGAGGCCGCGCCCATCCGGCGCCCAGAAGATCTCGCCGACCGAGTGGGGGAACGCATCGGTCAGGCTGCGCCTCCGTCTGGTCTGAAGATCCATGACGATCAATTCGTATTCGTCCGACTCGTAACCCACGCGCTTGGAGGCCCGATAGGCGATCTGGCGACCGTCGGGCGAGAAACGGGGGAGGGAATCGGCGGCCGGGTTGGCCTCGGTCAGATTCTCGATCTCGCCGCCGGCCAAGGGCACGAGATAGATGTCTACGTCGTAATTCAATTCCAGGTGACCATTGAGGTTGGTGGCGAAAGCGAGCATGCGGCTGTCCGGCGAGATGTCCCAATCGCGCCCGGCGGCGGCCAACCACCACTGCAGGGCATCCAGTTTCAGACGGGGCGTCACATCTTTCCACGCCTTCCCGTCGGCGGTGAGTGTGAACAGATGTTGAACTTTCCCGTCTTCGTAGCGATCCCAGTGCCGGTAGAGCAGATCCCGGTGGATCATCGCCTTGACCTGTTTTTTCTCCTTCTGCTCATCGCGTTGCCGGGTGCACTCCAGTGTGGGACAATCCGGATAGACGTCGGCGACGAATACCACGTGTTGACCGTCCGGGGTCCACTCGAAGTCCGAGATGGACACGGGGAGGTCACTGAGTTGTTCGGCTTCGCCGCCATCCGGGCGAATGGTCCAGATTTGCGCGCTCCCGCTCCGGGTGGAGAGAAACGCGATCCGGCGACCGTCCGGCGTCCATCGAGGATGGATATCGCTCGCCTCGTGCGTGGTCATGCGACGGACTTCTCCTCCTTGCGTGGAGACGATGTAGATGTCGCTGTTGCGGCGATTGTGCTCCACATCGGTGAGGGACATGCTGAAGGCGACCCAGCGTCCGTCGGGGGAGAGATGACCGTCGGTCGGCCATTTCAGGCGATGAATGTCCTTGAGGGCGAAGGGCCGTCGCGCGCCGTGCGCCACGGTGGCGTTGGCCCAAACCAGTAGGATGATGCCGATCAGGGAGATGCATCGCTTCATAATCTCCTCCTCATGCTGGTGATGAAAGCTGGCGGGCCATTATAACCGATGCTCCGTTTCTCTGCCCACCTCTGTTACCGGCATCGGCGCGCCGACTGGGAATCAGCCGTTCCGGGAGGGCGCGGCTCACGGGCCTGAGGACCCGGACTTCGGGGAATCGATTCCTCCATCGCGGTGAGCGCGAGTGGGGCGATGAGTCTCTGTGGGGCAGGTGGGCTTCCTCCCGACGCGTGGAGTTGCACCAGCATCGCCTCCGTCTCCCCTGGCTCGAATCGGCGTCCGCGACCCTCCGGAGAAGTAAAAAATGCTTGACTTCACTTCGCTTAACTGCTAATATGGTAGCGTATTTGCGTTGCAGTTGTGGGCTAGTTTGGAAGAGTTGTTTAAGGCTATTGTGAGGGTGGTATTCGTTTTTTGGGTGGTCGTTCAGGTGGTCGATGAGCGAGTTGCTCAATCACCGCCGAAGCAATCATGCTAGACCCTGCGTTCGTGAGGTGATGGAGAAAAGGGAGTAAGAGGTGAGGAAACTTCTTCCCCCAAACCAATTTCAGTTGCGCCCGATGGGCTCGCCGTGTGCCTGGACGGTGTCAGGCGGCTCTACTGAAGGGCAGCCTGGCGAGGGTGCGGCGCGAAAAAAATCAAGGAGGATGAGTGTATGATCAGTAAGAATATTTTGAGCAAACTCTCACGAAAAGGGAGGGTCGTCTGGGTTGTGGTGATTGCTCTCGCCTTTTGCATCATGAGCCTGCCCCAGACGAATCAGGCCCAGGGAATCATTCCCCAGGTCGTCAACGAGGAGGAGCCCAATGATCTGGATCAACCCGGTCAGTTCGATCGCGTTCCGTTTCCCGTGGTGGTGCGGGGAATGTCGGCAGGAGGACTGGTCCCCCTGTTCCTCTCTCTCCCGATCGATATCCCCCCGATCATCAGTCCTCTCACCGGGGATGTGGTGGGGACGCCACGACAAACGCAGATCATTGTGTTCCTCAATGCCTTCATGGACAGCACCGATTTCTACGTCATTCGACTTCGACGTGATACGCCGAACGTGACCATGACCATGGCTGAGGCGGGAGGGTTTCACGATCTCTCGGGCGATGCGGAGCAATTGATCTTCGGGTTCATCTTTCCGCCACCGATTGGGCCGGTGGTTGTTCCCAGCGATCTCGATCTGTTGCTCTTCGATGCCACGACGGGCGCATTCCTCGGCGGGTCGTTCAATGGGCCCGGATTCACTCTCCTGGGCGGCGGTGGCGCAGGATTCGGCTTCTTCCCCGCGGAAACGATCGGGCCCATGAACCTGCCGCGAGGCCAGTATCTCATCAATGTCGACGATGGCAACAAATTCACTGTCTTCCTGGCCGGGCTCTCTCCCGGTCAAAACATCTTGACCAATCCGCTGGTGTTTGCCTGGGAGGCGTCGTCCAACAGTCCTTATACGCTGCGCATGGATACGCTGAGCCTGGGAGCGGGACAGCCGCCCGAGGATATCCAGCCGGTCGACGTCGCTAAGGGTGCCGTACGGTTTGAGCTGGGATACTCGCCGGCTCGTCGTATTCGTCAGGCAGCGGATGACTATTATGTGTTGAATGTAGAGAAGGCGGGAACCTATACATTCAATGTGGCCATTCGCAATGCCCGCACCAATACGTCCGGCCATGTGTATCTGTTGCGGTTCGATGAGGCGACCAATCGCTGGCTGCCGGTAGCACAATCGACCGTCGTCAACGAAAGCATGGAGACGTTGTCTGGAGTCGCGTTGACCACCGGGCGGTATCTCGTGGCAGTGGATAACCTGGAGCGGGTCAAGCCGCTGGCCGTGAATCCGACCAACGGCAAAGTGCTTCGATATGCCATCAGCGTGTTCGACGAGAACGGTCAACTGGTGACCATGCAGATTAACAGAAATCCCAGTCTCAGCCGGATTCGCCAGGCGGCTCGTTCGTTCATGGAATCGGTCGATGAAGGCGACGATGATGCCGGAAAGTGAATGATCGATGATGTGAGCGCCTTCACAGGCAGTAACCGGTACACGCTGAGTATCGTTGCGCCTTAATATCATGGGGCAGGTATGGCACCTTGGCTGCCTCGTATGGGGTATGGGGTAGTCAAGGTGCCGTCTTTTTAACCCCTCATGAGATTCGCAGGCAAATGAAGTGGACGGCGATCACAACGCGTTCGCCCGTTCCTGCTTTATCCAGCGATATATCGCCGGTTTCATCCCACACATAAAGAGCGTTCGCTCCGATCACGCTGGTACTCGGGCATGAAGTGATTCTCTGCTCCTCTGGTGAAGATCCTCAGGCCGAATGACCTCTCCCCGGCGCGTCCCACTCTCACCTCACGGGTGCGTCGACGCCCCATTCCCGCCTTGTCCACCCGACGGGTTTCGGCTATCATTTCACGCTTTATTTTGGGCTATGAAGATGAAAGTGTTGTATCATGGGAACTGCTTCGATGGC
>RFHM01000176.1 GCA_003696865.1 Acidobacteriota bacterium
CCTGTGGGGGGCAGGCGACGGTGCCCATTGTGGCGGCCATTGGGCGGGTGGTGCCGGTGGCGTATGCCGAGATTGTGTCGACGATCGCCAGTCGGAGTGCGGGGCCGGGGACGCGGCAGAACATTGACGAGTTCACCGAGACGACGGCGCGGGCGTTGGCGGCGATTGGGGGAGCGGGGCGGGGCAAGGCGATCATCATATTGAATCCGGCCGAGCCGCCGATCATGATGCGGAACACGGTGTATGCGGTGGTGGAGGAGGTGGATGAGGAGGGGATCCGGCGATCGGTGGGGGAGATGGTCAAGGCGGTGAGGCGGTATGTGCCGGGGTATCGGTTGAAGGTCGAGCCGTTGATTGATGATCATCGGGTGACGGTGTTGTTGGAGGTGGAGGGGGCGGGGGATTATTTGCCGCGGTATGCGGGGAATTTGGACATCATGACGGCGGCGGCGGTGCGGGTGGGCGAACAACTGGCCCGCCACCGCTTCCAATCGCAGGCCGGCGCGGAGTCTGCGCCAGCCAGCGCCAATTGAACGGGCGTTCCCTCGCCCGCGCCGTACTGCCGGGTGGGGCAAAGACGAGCGGATGACGCTCATTTTCAAGGAACGGAGGGGTGATGCTCGATCAACAACAATTTCGGCAACTCATGGGACGGTTTGCCACGGGGGTGACCGTCGTCACTCTCGCCGGGGAGAACGGGGCGCCTTATGGGTTGACGGTGAATGCCTTCACCTCGGTCTCGTTGGATCCCATGCTGGTGCTCATCTGCATAGATAAGAAAGTAGGAGGCTACGAGTTATTCAAGCCGGGCCGAGGTTTTGCGGTGAACATCCTCGCCGAGGATCAGGAAGAGATCTCCAATCGGTTTGCGACCAGGGACGCCGATCGGTTCGCTCGACTGACATATCGGACGGGTGTGACCGGAGCCCCCATTCTGGATGGGGTATTGGCTTATCTGGAATGCCGGATCACGCGAGCATACGATGGTGGGGATCACACCATCTTCCTGGGAGAGGTGAAGGCGGGCCAAATCGAGGAGCATAAGTCACCCCTTCTCTTTTTCGGAGGGCGATACGGCCATCTGGCGACGACCGAGCGGTGAGGTTCTCTCAGAGGAAGGCCTTGGTGCTCTGAAGCAATGATAATTTATTTCATTGGTCGAGGAGGTTGTATGGTGGAGAGAGACATCAGGAAGAGAGCTATGTTATCGGGCATCTTCTGTCTGATGGTGGCCAGCGTGATACAGGCGCAGACGTTGGCCAGCCTCTCAGTGAAGGTGCAAGATGCCACCGGAGCGGTCATTCCGGGAGCGAAGATCGTCCTCACCAGTCAGAAGACCGGGCTTCAGCGAGAGAAGGTGACCAGCGACGCGGGCGTGGGGCGGATCGTCGATGTTCCTCCAGGAGTCTATGAGCTCAGAGTCAGTGCCGAAGGATTCCAGGATGTCGTGCAGGCGATTCAACTGGCCGTCGGACAGGCGGCTTCCGTGGAAGTGACTCTCCCTGTGGCTGCCGTCCAGGAAGTGGTGACCGTGCAGGCCGTAACCGACCAGGTCATCGATCTGGAGAAGACCGAGGTCAGTCAGGTCATCGATGAGCGACGCATTGAAGATCTGCCCATCAATGGGCGAAACTTCATCGACTTCGTCTTGTTGACGCCTTCGGTGGTCATTGGCAATAGTACCTCGGTGGGAAGCCAGGCGCCATTCACCGAGACGACGTTGAAGCTCAGCTTTGGCGGTGTGCGAGAGACGCATTCGGCGTTCATCTCACTGGATGGTGTCGATTATACGACCAGCATTTCCGGCGTTCAGCGAGCCAATCCATCGCAGGATTGGGTCCAGGAGTTCCGCGTGGTGAACAATACCTATGCCGTGGATACGGGGCGCAGTTTAGGCGGGATCGTCAACACGGTGACCAAGTCGGGAACCAACGAGTTCCATGGGGAGATCTACGAGTTCTTCCGTAATAATTCGTTGGATGCCAAGAGTCCTCTCTCCTCTCCCGGATTCGATAAGTTGCGGCTCAACCAGTTCGGCGTGACGATGAGTGGACCGTTGGTGAAGAATCGAACGTTTTTCTTCGGCGGGTATGAGGGACAGCGACGGGCCGAATCGCCGCTGTATTCCAACTTCATCCTGCAGAACATCGATGCCATCAACGCCGTGAAACAGTCCTTCGGACTCTCGGCCGAGGACTTGAGTTCCATCCTGAAGATCAACGACTATGACCAGTTCATCGCCAAGGTGGATCATCAGTTCACGGCGTCTACAACATTGGGTGTCCGTTATCTGTTCACCGACCAGCGCAATCCGAACACGCCGGGGGCGCCCCCGGGATTAGGGCTTCCGGGAACATTTCGCGATAATCCCATTCGCGATCAAACGCTCATTGCCAATCTCATTCACCTGTTCTCTCCGGCCTGGACGGGAGATACCGTGGTTCAGTTCGCGCGGCGGACGTTTCATCTCACCCCGGTTGGAGCGGGGCGCGAACCCTTCCTCGCCATTCCCAATCTGGTGCAAACCGGCGGTCCGGTGGGGAGCTTCACGTTTTATCGCGAGTCGCGGCTTCAGCTCGGGCAAAATGTGACCTACACCCGCGGCGCGCATCTGGTGAAATTCGGCGGCGAATTCCACAACATCTGGAATACGACCAAATCTCCCATGTTCACTCCGGCGGTGGTCGTATTCACGCCGGAGAGCTTCTTCGGGCTCCCCCCATTCACCCGACCGACGGCCGTCGTCTTCTACTTCGGGCAGCCACGATCGCTGTTCGGCCAACAGCTCCCTCCGCGGGGGACGGATTGGCAGGCGAGTTTGTTACCGCCTCCACTGGCCGAGGAGTTCGATCGCGCCTCCACGGCGGAGTACACACACCAGTTGGGAGCCTTTTACGTTCAGGATCAATGGCGTATCGCGTCCAATTTCACGCTCACGTTCGGTCTCCGCTACGATGTGGAGACGCGACCGTTCGGCGATAAGCGGTTTTTCAAGGAGGATCTCAATAACTTCCAACCGCGCCTGGGATTCTCTTATTCCTTCCATGAGGCGCGCGGCGTGCTCCGCGGTGGTGCGGGCATCTTCACCGCTCCGTTCAACTGGAGCGACATGCTGGGCACGCTGACGGCGTTTGGCGCCATCAACGGCTATCTCGACAATCCACTGCTCAGCGAATTCGCCAATCCGGAGAGCACCCTGATTGGATTGGCCAACTTCGGTCCGTTGGGCGTTCTCCCCGGACCATTTACGGCGGGTCCGGCGTTCGCTCGCTTCGCGCGCGACGGGAGCTATCCGTCGCCTCAGCAGTTGATCGGCTTCTCTCATGGGTTCGCCGTTCGTGACTTTCCCAATCCGTATGCGGAGAACGCCAGTCTACAACTGGAATATGAGATCAGCCGAGGCATCGCCGTGTCGGCCGGTTACTTGTTCGTGCACGCCGTGAAGATCCCCTATTTCGGACACGCCAATGCCCGACCCATCGGGACGCTCCCCAACGGAAAGACGGCCATGGCGCCGGCCGATCCCCATTTCGGATTCGCCTTCCTCTTCACACCCAGCGCTTTTTCCATTTACCATGCCGGGATGTTCAGCGTGACCAAGCGGTTCAGTCATCATTTCTCGCTCACGGCCAACTACACCTACTCCAAGTCCATCGATAATCAGTCGACGATTCAGTTCGTCACTGGTCCGCAGAACTACTTCCGGCGCGATCTGGAGCGAGGCGTCTCGGATAATCATATCGGTCAGCGGTTTGTGCTCACCTGGTTGTTCGAATCGCCCAGCCGGTGGGTGATCTTGCGGGACTGGAAAGTGGGCGTGATCACCACGCTTCAGAGCCCACGGTACACGTCCGTCCTGGTCGGTTTCGACGCCAATGGGGATGGATTCCCCTTCCCCGATCGCGTGGGCGCGTTGGGCCGCAATACGTACAAAGGCGACGATTTCCAACAAGTGGATCTGCGGCTTCAACGGCGCATCCCGTTCGGCGAGCGCGTGCGAGGCACATTCAGCGTAGAGTTCTTCAATCTCTTCAATCACGTCAACGTGCTGGATGTGAACAATGTGTATGGCGCCACCGATTTGGTTGGGCCGGTGCCTCGGGAGTTCGGCGATGGGGTTCGGGGAGCCGTACCGAGCTTCGGCACGCCGCGCAATGTGGGCAATATGCGCCAGATTCAGTTTTCGTTCCGCATCAGCTTTTAGTGAGGAGGAGAATGCCTATGGCACGAGCCAAGAAGCCCAAGAGTGCCTTTGGGAAGTTGCGGGATCGCCCTCGTCGCGCCACCGAGTACGAAGAACTCATCTTCGGACTCTACTGGACGCCCCCCTACTACATGCCGCTGTGGTCCGAGGACTCGACTCGGGTGCGCGTGGAGTCCTGGCAAGACTTCCGCGATCCCGCCGCCTTTTCCTACCACACCTATGTGCTCAGGCGCGCTCAAGACGCCGAGCGCATCCGGGGATGCCTCGACACTATGAATCAACCGGACCTCTTTCAGCAGACGGCCTCGCCGTGGATTGACGAACTCAACGGGTTCTATCCGGCCCTGCGCTACTATGAATCTGCCGGGTGCATGGCGTTTCATGATGTGAAGAGTTCCGCCCTGGGCGAATATGTCTCCCACGCTTTCTCTCTCCAGGGATTCGATGAGTTCGGTCACGTATGCCATAACGTCGATCTCTGCCGCTTCTATCGGCAACACTTCGGCGGATTCGATCGGGCGGCGGCAATCTGGGATGAAGCGCCGGACGTTCAGCCGCTGCGCCGTCTGGTGGAGGATCTCATGGTCATCGAGGATTGGGCCGAGGCCATCGTCGCGTTCGACTTCGTGTTGGAACAGGTGATGGAGCCCATCTATTTGGTGGAGTGGCCCAGACTGGGATTACGGTGTGGGGATCCCGTCCTCTGGTCGGTGAGTCAGGTGATGTGGGCCCAGGAGTCGTATCATGCCGATCTGGCGCGCGCGTTCGTCAAATACGTCCTCGACGCTCACGCCGAGAACCGGTCTCTCGTTCAGACCTGGGTTGATCGCTGGTTTCCACGCGCGACGGAAGCCACCAGCCGATTGTTTGGCCCGGCGTTCGACCGACTGGAGGAGAGCACCGGCATCCCCTTCGAGACGGTTTGGACAGACCGCTTGAAGGCCATCGAAACAACGTATGCGGAGCTCAGCCTGGAGATCCCCTCCACTTCTTCAGTTGGGAGGTCGGTATGATGTCAACACGGCAAGATGTCGATGAACGCGAATTCCGCATCGAATTCATGAGCGCCCCCGTGACCGAGGCGGTCGCCGAGACCCTTGAGGAGACGGATTCGGCCGTAGAGGTCGAACGGACCGATGCCGGATTGATCGTCCTCAAGGCCCAGGCACCCCATGTCATCAAGGTCGATCGAGCGACGGTCAAGGAGGTGACGGGACAAGACATCGATTTGAATGAGCTCACCGTGTTCGTCGTCTGCACGGTCGGAGGAGCCGTCGATTATTGGAATGCCGACGGTTTCGCCGTGGCCAAGTTATGATCCACCAGGGAGGATGAGATCATGCCGGAAACACCGAGTCGCTATGATGAGATCAAAGAAGCTTTCGCCTGGACCCCGCGATATCAATCGCCGGACGTGTTTTACCGGGCGCGATCATCGATGAAGACCGATTGGGAGCGATTCAAGGATCCCTTCGAGCTCGTGTTCGATAATTACATGAGGGTGCAGGCCGAGAAGCAACAGGTTCTGTGGAACGGTCTCGATTTGTTGAGTCGATTCGGACTCAATCGAAAGATCGACCATCGGTGGCACGAGTTCAGTCGATTGGTTTATGCCGCGTTGTCTCCGGCCGAATACAGTATCTCGCTCTCCTTCGGTCGATTCGTCCGCCATATTCCGGGCAGCAGCATCAAGCTGGCGACCATGGCTCAGGTGATCGACGAGATTCGGCATGCGGCCATCGAGCGAAAGACGGCGCTCAAGCTCGCCGAAGGCCATCCCGATCATATCATCTATCTGGACCGCCATTGGAAAAACGGATGGACGATCCAGGTGTTTCGCAGCTACTTCGAGGAAGTGTGTGCATTGGCGAAAGTCGATCCATTACAGACGCTCCTGGCCCTTTCGTTTCACATCGAGGTGGGGATCTCCAACACCATTTTCGCCGCCTTGCCCGAGAGCGTGACCCGGGCCAACGACTTCAGCACGGCTCAGACGTTCATGTCAGTACAATCGGACGAGACGCGCCACATGGCGCTGGGATACAACACTTTCCGATATGTCCTCGATCTGGTGAGCGACGCCGATAAAGAGACCGTCAACTGGTGGAACAACAAGTGGATCTGGCGCGGCTATCGCGCGCTGGCGCCCGCCGTGGCCTTCAGCGCCGACGTCTACAATACCAACAAGAGTTCCAGCTTCAAGGAATATGTGTATCGATACCTGGTCCAGTTCTATCGCGGTGTGGAGAAGGAACTCCAGCAGCGCGGATTGAAGCGCATCGCCTTTCTGGATGCCATTCTCGACGATGTCGAGTATTTCACTCACGGGCTGTGGCAGGTATTGTTCGCCTACAAGTATCTCAGCTTCATCAAGGTGCCCCGCGTCACCCGACGGGATCGCCAGTGGTTGACGGCCAAGTATCCTCACTGGGAATCGCTCTACGGCCAATGGTGGGACGAGGTCGCCGCCGGTGACATGAAGAATGCTCAGGGCGTTCCCACTATTTGCCAGGTATGTCAGCTCCCCTGCGTCTTTCCCAGCTATCATGAGCCTAAGATCCACTCGAGCACCTATCAAGGGAAGGAGTATCACTTCTGCTCGGAGCCCTGTAAGCTGATCTTCGAGCACGATCCCGACATCTATCTGGCTCCCAACATCGGGGATCGCATCGCCGCCGAGTTCGCCGCCGGCAAGAGCTTGCGGGAGGTTCAAGAATGGATGGGCATTCCCGAATCGGTGATCGCCACTGGCGGGTACATGGCCGAGGATGATGAAGGGAGGTTGCTGGAATGAACATCAGTCTGGACGGCAAGGTATCCATCATCACTGGAGGAGCTGCTGGCATTGGTCTGGCGACGGCCAAATTGTTCGCCGCTTCCGGCGCAAAGGTCGTCATCGCCGATCGCAACCAGGAGGCGGCCAAAGCCGCCGTCGAGCAACTCGATGGGCCATCGGCCATCGCCGTGCACATGGATGCCGGCCGAGCCGAGGATAATCAACGAATGGTGCAGCAGGCGCGCGACGCCTTCGGTCGCGTGGATATTCTGGTGGCCAACGCCGGCGTGTTCGACGGCTTCACGCCGCTCGTGGACACGACCGAAGAGCTGTGGGATCACGTCCTGCGAACCAATTTGAAAGGGTACTTCCTGGCGTGTAAGGCGGCCTTGCCGGAGCTCATCAAGACCAAGGGCAACATCGTCATGACGGCGTCCACGGCCGGGTTTTTCCCTCAACAGGGAGGACTGGCCTATACGGTCGCCAAACATGGCGTCGTGGGGCTCATTCGCGAGTTGGCCTTCGAGGTGGCCAGCTTCGGCGTTCGCGTCAACGGCGTCGCCCCGGGAGGAACGATCACCGATCTCCGGAATGCCATCAAACTGGGACAGGCGTATGGCGATGATCGCTCGCTGTTTGACGATCCTCAGGTGATCGAATTCATCAAAGCCACAACGCCGTTACAAAAGGCGGGGCGACCCGAAGAAGTCGCCGGGGCCATCGCGTTCCTCGCCTCGGAGGCGGCCTCTCATATCACCGGTCAGATCCTGCTGGTCGATGGCGGCTACAGCGTGCGGGGATTCCAACCGCCGGAACAACAAGAGTGAAGGAGTGAGACGATGAAGATCGCTGAACTGGAGGCCTTCAAGCAGCCATTGACGGTGAAGACGGTACCCGATCCTCAGCTCGGTCCCACCGATGTGCTCGTCGAGCCGGAAGTGTGTTCCATCTGCAACACCGACTGGCACGCCTGGCGAGGCGATTGGCCCCTCCAATTGCCCATCGTCCTCGGTCATCAGCTCGCCGGGCGCGTCGTCGCCATCGGCGATGCCGTGACCAAGGTGAGCGTCGGCGATCGCGTGTTGTCCAACTTCGCCATCAGTTGTGGCGATTGTTACTACTGTCGTCACGGGTACGATAACATCTGTGCGCATTGGCAGGTTCTCGGGCTCACGCGCCAGGGTGGATTCGCCGAGCGCGTGGCCATCCCCGAGCGAGCGCTGGAACGATTGCCCGACGGCATGAGCAGCGAAGAGGCGAGTCTACTCACCTGCGGGTTTGGCACTCCCTATCGCGCTTTCATGGACGCCGAGGTCAAACCCGGCGAGGTCGTTCTCATCCTGGGAGGCATCCTGTGGGGGCTGGCATCGATTCAATTGGTGCATTTGGCCGGCGGGGTGGCTGTCGTCGCCGACGCGGACGAGCGACGGCTGAAGCAAGCCGAGGCTCAGGGCGCCGATGGGGTGTTGAAAGTGGGAGTGGACGATCTGGCGGAAGCCGGAAAACAGCGCACCGAAGGGCGCGGCTGGGATGTGGTGCTCGACTATAGCGCCGACGCTGACCTCATCGGGCAGGCCTTGTTGGCCACTCGGCGTCGTGGACGATTATGCCTGGTCGGACAGGCCACTCGTATGAAGCCACTGTCCGCCGTGTTGGAGAAACTCATCTTCGAGGAAATCATCGTTCGCGGCGCTTTTCTGGCTCGGCAGTCGGATATGCAAGACCTGCTCCAGATCTATCGTCAAGGAAAACTCGCCATCGCTCCGCTGGTGAGCCATCGGCTCTCCTTCTCGGAGATCGATCGCGGCTTTCAATTGATGGATACCGAAGCGCCCACCGCCGTGGTCATCCACATTCATCGTTGACCGACATCGCTGATGAGGACCACCTGAGGGAGGAAGAGGATGATGAAAGAATCAACGTGCTGGGTCGATGTTTTGGGATTGGATATCGCGCAGACGTACTACGATGCCGGAGGTATCCGCACGCGCTGTTTGGAGTCGGGACGCGGATTTCCTCTCATCATGCTCCACGGGACGGGCGGTCACGCGGAGACCTATATCCGCAATTTCCGCGGGCTCGGCGAACATTTCCGCGTCTATGCCATCGACATGATCGGGCACGGTTTCACCGATAAGCCCGACAAAGATTATACCCTCCCCGTGTATGCGCAGCACTTGCGGGATTTCATGGATGCCGCCCGATTGGAGCGGGCGCATATCCAGGGCGAATCGATGGGAGCGTGGATCGCCGCCTGGTTTGCCTTGGAATACCCTGAGCGCGTGGAGAAACTCATCTTGAACACGGCGGGCGGCTTCCGTTCCCATCCGGAGGTCATGGCCAAGGTCAAAAACTCCACGCTGGAAGCCGTCAAGAACGTCAGCTACGAGACGGTGCGGAAGCGATTGGAGTGGCTGATGTACGATCCCAAGAAGATGACCGATGAGATGGTTGAGATTCGCTATCGAATCTATTCGCAGCCCGGAATGGTTCGGGCTATGGAGCACGTGCTCTGCCTCCAGGAGATGGAGATTCGCCAAAAGTATATTCTGACGCCCGAACGTCTCTCCCGGATTCAACATCCGACGCTCGTCTTGTGGACATCTCATGATCCGACGGCGCCCATCGAGGTGGGGAAGGCGGCTCAGGAGCACATTCCCAATTCCCAATTCGTCGTCATCGACGAGTGCGGACACTGGCCTCAGTTCGAGAAGCCGGAAGAATTCAATCGCGTTGTGCTGGACTTCTTGTTGAAGTGAATGCCGGGGCGGGCAGGGAGCGCGATGGTCAAAGGGCAGGGCATCGGAAGGTTCCTGGCGGCAGTGGATGGGGCGAGGTGGCGCCGAGGAGTTTTGATCGACGTTCTTCGATATCGAGGTTCGTTCAGCATTGTGGGAGGTGAACCGAGGCGTTGAGCCGAGAGGACGGTGGCTCGCCTTCATCGCTCAACGCCCTCGGTGTTGAACCATTTGCCATAAGGAGGGCTGATTATGCCAATTCGAACGGGAGCACAATACATCGAAAATCTCAAACAGTCAATGCCGGAAACGTGGATTGGTAATGAGCGCGTCCAGGATGTCACCACTCATCCGGCGTTGGCCCCGGCCGTTCGTGCCGTGGCGCGGCTTTATGATCTCCAGCATGACCCTCAGTTGCAAGAGTTCATGACGTATCGCTCTCCATCGACCGGAGACCTGGTGGGGACGTCTTTTCTCATCCCCAAATCGCGCGACGATCTGGTGAAGCGGCGGCTGATGCATAAGACCTGGGCTGATGAGACGTTCGGTATCATGGGACGGACGACGGATTTCATCAGCGCCATGCTGACCGCCTGGGCGATCCGCGCCGATTTCTTCGGTGAGTATGCCGACAATGTGCGCCGTTACTATGAGTTCGTCAGGGAGCACGATCTTTTCTTGACGCACGTGTTGATCAACCCCCAGGTCGATCGGTCCAAATCGCCCGCCGAACAGCCCGATCCATTCACCTATGTCGGCGTGGTTCGGGAGACGGACAAGGGACTCATCGTGCGTGGAGCCAAGATGTTGGCCACTGCCGGGCCCTATGCCGACGAAATGCTCGTCTGGCCGTTCGGTCGCCACACCCCCAAAGATGCGCGCTATGCTATCGCTTTTGCCGTCCCCATGAGTGCTCCCGGCGTGCGCCTGATTTGTCGCGAACCGTACACCAAACAAAGCGTGTATGATCATCCCTTGGCCTCCCAGTTCGACGAGATGGATGCCATCGTCGTGTTCGATGATGTGCTCGTCCCCTGGGAGCGCGTGTTCATCAATCAAGATCCGGAGCGGGTCAACAATATTTGGCAGGTCAACTCCAACGCCTTCACCGGACATCAGACCTCGATTCGCTTGCTCTCCAAGCTCCAGTTCATGCTCGGATTGACCCTGCTTTGTGCGGACGCCATTCAAATCAGCCAATTCCCCAATGTCCAGGATATGATCGGGGAGATCACCACGTACATCGAATTGGTGCGGGCCGGCATCATCGCCTCCGAAGCGACCGCCGAGGTGCTGCCCGATGGGACCTACGTACCCAACGTCACTCCTCTGTTGGCCATTCGCAATTCGGGGAATCGGTGGTACCCGCGCGTTCGGGAGATCATGCAGTTGCTCCTGGCTGGAGGACTCATGTATCAGCCGGCCTCGGTGACCGTGTTTGACAGTCCCATCGCCGACGATGTGAGGAAGTACTATCGCGGAGCGTCCATCTCGGCCGAGGAGAAGATCAAGCTGTTCAAGGCGGCCGCCGACCTGGCCGTCTCCGATTTCGGCGGTCGACACGAGTTGTACGAGCGGTTCTATGCGGGCGATCCTTTCTATCTCCGCATCATCACCCAGTACCGGCTCTATGACAAAACGGAGGCCTTGAACCTCGCCAAAAAATTGTTAGAGAGTTATGATGTCGCCGATACGTTGGATGCTCTGAAGCGGGCCGAGGAGGAACTCGTGAAGGAGCAGCCGGCGGGCCGCTGAGGGAGGATCGATGGACGTCGATTTACACCAAAAGATCGCCATCGTGACGGCATCCAGTCGAGGGATCGGCAAGGCCATTGCCCTCAAATTGGCCATGTCGGGTGCCGATGTAGCCATCTGTTCGCGAGATCCTCAAGCCATCCAGCGGAGCGCCCGGGAGATCGCCGATCGAACCGGCGTTCGCGTCTTCTCTCGCGCCGTAGATCTGAGCCGATCGGAATCGGTCGCTCAGTTCGCCCGCGATGTGGCCGCCGAGTTGGGACCGCCCGACATCCTGGTCTACAATTCCGGGCCGCCGCGTCCCGGACTGTTCTCCGACCTCTCGGTGACCGACTGGCGCCAGGCGTTCGACCTCATCGTGATGAGCGCCGTCATATTGACTCAGGAAGTTCTGCCCGCCATGCGCCAGCAGAAGTGGGGGCGCTTGATCTATATGGCCTCGGCTTCGGTCGTCCGCCCCATACCCGATCTCTGTCTGTCCAATGTCATGCGTTCGGCCGTCGTGGCTTTGGCCCGCTCGCTGGTCAACGAAGTCGGTCATGACGGCATCACGGCCAACGCCATCTTGGTGGCCAACGTGGAGACGGAGCGGCAGCAACAATTGCTCCGCAAGCGGGCTATCGAAGCGGGCATCGATGAGGAAGCGTTCTATCGACGAGAGATGGCTAAATCCCCGGTGGGACGATTCGCTCATCCATCGGAGATGGCCGAGGCGGTGGCCTTCCTCGCCTCTCCCGAGGGGGGCTTCGTTCATGGAGCCGTCTGGAACGTCGACGGGGGGTACATCGAAATTCCCCCCACGGCATGATTGTGAGGGATGCGTATGGACGACAAGTTGAAGGCATTCATGGAGAGACTCAAACAAGCCAAACACTTCGGACCGGTGCTCACCGACGTGCTGGTGGCTCGTGGGGAGGATTTGCAGTGGTTGGGACCCGAACAGACGGGGAACTTCTCCAAGATCGCCCTCTACCTGGATCTCCCCACGCGGACGTTCGAGATCTTTTTGCAGGAGATTCCACCCGGCGGATCTTCGGATATGCAGCGGCATCATCACGAGAGCGTTCATTTCGTCATCGAAGGACGCGGCTATTCCGAGATCGAAGGGCGCCGGGTGGAGTGGGGACCGAATGACTGTATCTATACACCACCGTGGACGTGGCATCGACACTACAATCTCGATCCCCAACGACCCGTTCGCATGTTGGGCATTGAGAATAGTCGTCTGCTCGATGCCATCGGTCCCATCAATCGACGGGAGAGCGCGGGGATGAAAACCTGGGCGGAGCTCCGGTCCGAGGCGGAGTGAGCACCTCCGCCGCGGATATCGGATCGAGATACCATCACGGTGAAAGGAGGGTGATACCATGCTCGTCTCCAGATTAGGCTATGCGGCCGTGAAAGTCACTGATGTGGATAAGGCGCTCCGATTTTATGTGGACACGCTCGGATTTCAAGAGACGGGGCGGGAGGGGGAGACCATCCATCTCAGTTGCGGTCTCACCCACCACGATCTCGTCATCAAGAGAGCGGCGTCACCGGGACTGGACCGCTACTGTTGGAAGGTGGCCTCTGAGGAGGCCCTCGGCCAATTGGAGAAGCGGTTGCAGGAGCATGGCGTGGCCACGGAATGGGGGACGGACATGCCCCGACAGGGTCGTACGCTGCGGTTCACCGATCCCTTTGGCCATATCGTCGAAGCGGTTCATTCGATCGAACCGGTGGGTTCGGGGCTCTCGATCAAAGGCGTCGAGCCCCTCGCCGTTCATCACCTCGCCCTGTTCGTCGACGATGTTCAAAAAGGGATCGATTTTTATACCCAGTGTCTCGGATTCAAAGTGAGCGACTACGTGCGCATGGGCCCGGATCTCATCGGGGCATTCCTCCGCTGCAACGTCGATCACCACGTGATCGCCATGTTGAGAGGCCCGGTGGGGAAACTCCACCACGTGAATTTCCTCGTTCAAACGTTCGATGATCTCCGCCGCGGAGCGAATCGATTATTCGATGGGGGATATACCATCGAGTATGGGCCGGGGAAGCACGGCATCGGGTACAACACGTTTCTCTACTTCTTTGACGACGACGGCAACCGCTTGGAGCTGTCCAGCGAGATGGCGCTCGTTCACGACGAGGATGATTATCCGACGAAGACCTGGGATGAGAACACATTTAAAATCGGAACGAGCATGTGGGGAGGTCCTCCACCAGAGACCTTTTTCAGCCAGGGCACGTGAGCGGCGTGGGGGATTCCGTCCCCATGCCGAGCAGGGATCTCCGGGGGCATCATCCGCGCATGAGCGGGAAGGCCATACGGTGAGGGAGGTGCGTCATGAGCTTGGTAAAGATTGGGCACGCCGAACTCGGTGTGCGGGATCTCGATGAGGCGGCGGCTTTCTATATCGACGTGCTGGGATTCGTCGAGACGGCCCGGGAGGCGGATCGCCTGTATCTTCGGGGCGTCTCTGACACCGATCATCACAGCTTGATCCTCACTCGGGCAGAGGGGCCCGAGCTCATCCACTTCGGTTGGCGGGTGGATCGCCCGGAAGCGCTGCGGGAGCTGGAACAGCGCTTTCGTCGCCAAGGACGTCCCGTTCGGTGGGTCTCCGCCAGTGAGGAGCAGGGCCAAGGGGAAGCCTTGCGGGTTCATGATCTGTGCGGTCATCCGGTGGAGTTCTACTATTCCATGGAGCGCGTCGAGAGTCTGGCCCGTAAAGCTCACCTCTGGCGCGGAGCAGTCCCCCAGTGGCTCGATCACGTTGCCTTGTTCACGCCCCACGTCGATGCCGGCGTCACATATTATCAGGCCTTGGGACTGCATCTTTCTGAATACGTGGATGCCGAAGACGGCAGCGGCATGTTCGCCGCCTGGCTCCATCGGACCTCCAGCTCCCATGACATCGCTCTGGTTCATAAGCCACAACCGGGGATGCAACATGTCTCATTCTGGGTGGCCAACGCCCTGCAGGTCGTTCACGTAGCCGATGTCGTGGCCGACGCCGGATGGGCCGCCTGCATTGAATTCGGGCCCGGACGCCATAAGGCGACCAATTCCATGTTCATCTACCTTCGCGATCCTTCGGGAAACCGACTGGAGTTCTACTCGGAAGGGTACTGGATTCCCGATATGGATGCTCCGCCCATCCACTGGACGTTCGAAGACTACAAGCGCGAAGGGCGCCTCTCCTGGGGGGAGAGGGCGCCGGCGAGCTTCTTCGAGCCCATCCCGGTTCGCTCGTGGACGTGAAGTTCACCGCCTCGTCGGCGCTGACCGGCGTGCGATGGTGAAGACGAGGACCATTTATGACCTACCGCGTCAAGCTCGTGCCCCTGAATAAAGAGATCGAATGCGAGGAAGACGAACCGATCCTCGATGCCGCCTTGCGACAAGGAGTGAGGCTGGCGTTCGGATGCCGGGACGGGCAGTGCGCCAGTTGTAAGGCGCGTATCCTGGAAGGAGAGGTCGATTATGGCGACTATTCTCCTTTCGCTCTCATGGACTTCGAGAAGGAAGAGGGATACGTGCTCCTCTGCCAGGCGACCCCGCTGGAGGATCTGGTCATCGAAGCGACCAAACTGGAGGCTGACGAGCTCCCCGGAGAGTATCGAGGCCGCATCGCCGATATCGTCACGCTGACCTATGATACCAAGAGCTTCCTCATCCAACTTCTCGATCCCCCCTCCATCTCCTTTCATGCTGGCCAATATATTGACGTCTTCATTCCCGGAGCCGAGGTCACCCGCTCATACTCCATCTCCTCGCCGCCGAGCCGCCGGCACGCCATCGAAATCGTCGTTCGATATGTGCCTTCTGGCGTTGGTTCGGGATATCTCCATCGTCTTCGCGTCGGCGATGAGATCCGTTTCAGTGGGCCATACGGCGAATCCTATCTGCGCGAAGATTCTGATCGGGAGATCATTTTCGTCGCTGGCGCCTCGGGCATTGGCCCCATCCGGTCGATGCTCCTTCACGCCTTCGAAAAGGGGTTGGATGAGCGACGAAAAATGACGCTCTTTTTCGGCGTCCGCCGGCTCCGGGATCTCTACTACGATGAGGAGTTCTTCCGATTGGAACAAGAGCATCCCAACTTCAGGTTCATCCCGGCGCTCTCCGAAGCGGACGATCCGCAGTGGACGGGCGAGGTGGGATTGATCACCGAGGTGATGGCCAAATGCTTCGGTGACCGATCGCTCCGGGAGTGCGAAGCCTATCTGGCCGGTCCGCCGGCCATGATCGACGCCGCCATCTTATTGTTGCGGGAGAGAGGCATCCCCACCGAGCGCATCCGCTTTGATAAATTCACCAGCCGTACGGCCTGAGGCTGTCTCATCATCCCCATCATTCGCCACTCTTGCCCGACGCGCTCGGGCATCCCTCACCGGGAGCATATTCCTCTGACGAGGGGCAAAGAAAAAAGTCCTTGACTTCGTCGACGAATTTTGGTATTTAGTATGGCATCTCACAATATGAAACAAGGAGGGCGATGACCAAGGGCAGAGGGAAAGGTCGAGGATCTCCTTATCGCGTCCAGGTGCTGGAGCGGGCGCTGGCCATTCTGGAGACGTTGGCCGGTAATGAGTCCGAGCCGACGTTGATCGAATTGTCCGAGCGGTTGGGCCTTCACAAGAGCACGGTGCATCGTCTGCTGGTGGTGCTCGAGCAATATCGATTGGTGGAGAGGAATCAACAGGGAGGCGGGTATCGGCTGGGATTGAAGCTGTTCGAGTTGGGGAGCAAGGCGGTAGCCCGGTTGGACCTGCGCGAGCGGGCGCGGCCCTATCTGGAGCAACTCGTCTACGAGACGGGCGAGACGGCTCACCTCTGTATCCTCGACCATGGCGAGGCCCTCTGCCTGGAGAAAGTCGAACCGCCGCGCTCGGTGAGAGTACCCACCAATATTGGACAACGGCATCCGGCGCATTGCACGGCGGTGGGCAAAGCGTTGTTGGCTTTTTTACCGGAACCCAAACTCGACGATCTCATCAAGCGGCAGGGCTTGCGCGCCTACACGCGCAATACGATCACCACGCCTGCCCAGCTCAAAGAGGACCTCGAGCGGGTGCGCCAGCTCGGCTATGCCGTGGATAACGAGGAGGTGGAAGAGTGGCTCCGGTGCATCGGAGCCCCGGTCAGAGATTACTCGGGAGAGGTCGTAGCCTCCATCAGCATTGCTGGACCCAATTTTCGCCTCACCGACGATAAGATTCCCATGCTCGCCAAAGTGGTGATCGAAACGGCGGATCAGTTGTCGGCTGAACTCGGTTACCGAGGGGCATCATCGCAAGCCGGGGTCGGTGAAGTCAGCCAAGGTCAAGTAGGCCTTTGATTCCATGTCATTACAGTGTCTCATAATGTGAGACACGGTGTGGGGAGAATTCTATGCAGAGACGAGGCGTCGTGGATCGAGGAGAACGAGGATAACCCCACGCGACGACATCTGCTTGCCCGCGCCTGCGGGTCGAGGGAACGCTCTCGGCGGCGCGACGATGATGAGAGGAATATGGTCGTTTGTTTCTCAGCCGGTCCGGAGACCGGAAGGGCGGCAGCCTGCCTCCATCACCCCGCTGAAACCACGTGGCGCAGGGAGCCTCTGACGGCGTCTTTACCAGAATAGGGCCGAGATAGAGCATGTTGACGGAACGAGAACTCAATGATATTCGGGCTCGATTCCGCGTCTTCCAGCAGCGCATCTATCTGAACTCCTGTTCACAGGGGGCGCTCGCCGATGTGGTGGAAGCGGGCGTGACGGCCTATCTGACCAGTTGGCGCGAGCAGGGCTCGCCATGGGACATGTGGACCGAACAATACGAACAAGCGCGCCAGCAGTTTGCCGCCTTCATCGGCGCTCACCCCGACGAGGTGGCCATCGTGAGCAGCGTCTCGGCGGGCATCAATGCCGTGGCCAGCGCTCTTGACTTTCGCTCCCGCTCCAAGGTGGTGATGGGTGAGTTCGAATTCCCCACCATGGGACACATCTGGTTGGCGCAGCAACGACGTGGCGCTCGCGTGGACTTCATCGCCGCCCGGGAGGGTCGTATTCCGGTAGAGGCTTACGCCCAGGCCGTGGATGAAACGACGCGGCTGGTGCCCATCGCCCATGTCAGCTTTCTCAATGGCGTGCGCGCCGACGTGCGGGCCATCGCTCGCCTGGCGCACGAACGCGGCGCATGGGTGATGATGGACGACTATCAGGATTGTGGAACCCGCCCCATCGACGTGAAGGCGCTCGACGTCGATTTCTATCTCACCGGCACGCTCAAGTACCTCCTCGGCCCGCCCGGTCTGGCCTTTCTCTATGTGCGGAGGGAATTGATTCCATCGCTCCAACCGACCATCAGCGGGTGGTTCGCCCAACGCGATCCCTTCGCCTTCGATGTCCGACGCTTCGATCCTTCGCCCACGGCGCGGCGCTTCCAGGCGGGCACTCCGCCGATTCCCAATATCTACGCTGCCATGCCCGCCCTCGATCTGCTGAG